>NZ_SMKN01000400.1 GCF_004348675.1 Micromonospora sp. KC606
GCGGCAGACATCCCATGGTTCTTCGATGTCAAGTGCTGGGTCGGAGATGGGCCCAGGCGGTGGCCTCGTCGTAGGTGGTTCCGGTCTTGAGGCAGCCGTGGAGGATGCCGACGAGACGATTGCTGAGCTGGCGCAGGGCGGCCTGGTGACCGGTGCCGCGGTCACGGAGGGCCTGGTAGTAGGCGCGAGCGCCGGGTGAGCCGCGCATGGCGCAGAACGCCCACTGGTGCACGGCGTCGGCGAGACGGCGGTTGCGGGCGTAGCGCGCGAGTACGACACGGCGGCTGCCGGACGCCCGAGTGATCGGCGAGGTGCCGGCGTAGTTGCGGCGGGCCTTGGCATCGACGTAGCGGTGCGGGTCGTCGCCGAACTCGCCGAGGATCCGGGCACCGAGAACTGGCCCGAGGCCGGGCAGGCTCAAGTAACGCTCAACGTCGCGGTGCCGGCCAAAATGTGAGGCCACCACCTGACCGAGTTCGGCGATCTCGATGTCGAGAACGTTGATCATCTGGACCTGGCTGGACACGATCGCCGCGAAGGCGTTCTGCACCGGCCGCGGCTGACGCAGCTGCTCAGCGCGCAGTGCTGCTGGATCGCGGTAGCTTTGCCATCGAGATCACGACGACCGGCACGCCGCAGCGCGGCGACGATCGTGACCCGCGGCAGGCGAGCACCCCGCTCCGGATCCGGTGCCCGGTCCAGCACCTCAAGGGCCTCACCGGCGGCCAGGTCGTCGAAAGCCCCCAACGCGGCGGGATAGAACTCCCGCAACGCCGAGCGCAGCCGCAGCACCTGCCGAGTGCGGTCCCAGACAAGGCTCTGATGCGCCCGCGCCACCAGCTTCACCGCCTCCGCAAGAGAGCTGTCACCAGCCACCTGCCGGTGATGGGCATGATCCAGACGCACGATCTCCGCCAGCACATGCGCATCCCCGGCGTCGGACTTCGCACCAGAAGTGGAATGCCGCTCTCGGTACCGCGCCACCGACATCGGGTTGATCGCATACACCTGATACCCCACCGCGACCAGCGCCTGCACCCACGTGCCACGGTCGGTCTCGATCCCGATCCGCACCCGCCCGGCCGCCTCGGCCGGGTCCAGATCCGCCCACGACGCCGGCATGTGCTCAGCGATCAGCGCATGCCACCGACCGACACCTCCAAGACCCTCCGGCAACCGCGCCCGGACAAGCCGGCGCCCGTCCTCGCCAAGGATCTCCACGTCGTGGTGGTCCTCGGCCCAGTCATCGCCTACCCAGATCATCCTCACCTCCCACACAGACACCCGCCCTTCAGCAGCGTGGAGAAGACGCCGGCGATCTAATAGCCAAGTGCTCACCAAGCCCAGAGAGCGGGGCACGCCATCCCACCAGCCGTCCCGTCTCCTCACGACCAACGGGCGCACGGTCTGCCGCAAGACCTCAAACGGGTCCGAAGAGTGCAGTGCTGACCCGCCAGCCGCTACCGAAGCCATCCTGCACCAGCAGGCTGACGGAACCTATTAG
>NZ_SMKN01000401.1 GCF_004348675.1 Micromonospora sp. KC606
GCATTCTGCGGCTTCCGCCGAGGCGGATACCGCGACTTGCCACGATCGTGGTGGGTTCCGGGCCGGTCGGGGGCGGGGCGACGGGCGTGAGGAGAGGAGCAGTCGATGGCGGGACCGGAGGCGCGGCACCCGGCGGGGCACACCGTCCGACCGGTCGGCGACCTGTCCACCATGCGGGTCAGTTCCGTCTCGGTGCCCGCCCCGGGCCGGCTGGAGAACGAGGACATCGTCTTCCGGTTCGGCCCGCTGGTGGGGCTGCTCGACGGCGCGACCGTGCCGGAGGGCTTCGACACCGGGTGCGTGCACGGGCCGGCCTGGTTCGTCCGCCACCTGGCCGCCCGGATCGGACTGGCGGTCGCCGCCCGGCCGGCGGCGACCCTGGTGAGCAGCCTGGCGGCAGCGTTGCTCGGGGTTCGCGCCGACCACGGCGACGCCTGCGACCTCGACCATCCAGGCACTCCGTCGTCGACGGTCTGCCTGCTTCGGGAGGGCGTCGACGAGGTCGACTACCTGGTGCTCTGCGACAGCCCGCTGGTGTTCGAGGCCGGCGGCCGGACAACAGTGATCTTGGATGACCGGCTCGACTCGGCCGTGGCCGACCTGCGCCGGATCGCGGCGGCCCTGCCGGAGGGAGTGACTCCGGAGACCCGGTTCCGGCGGGCGGTGGCGGCGCAGCGGGAGCGGATGAACCGTACCCACGGCTACTGGGTCGCGGCGACCGACCCGGACGCGGCGTACCACGCGCTCACCGGCACGCTGCCGCTGCGCGGTCCGGACGCGGTCCGGCGGGCCCTACTGCTCAGCGACGGCGCTTCCTGCGCGGTCGAGCAGTTCGAATTGCTCGACTGGGCCGGCCTGCTCGATCTGGTCACCGCCGAGGGGCCGGGCGCGCTGGTCGAGCGGGTACGCGCCGCCGAGCGCGAGCACACGGAGCGGCTGCGCCGACACAAGCGCGTCGACGACGCCTCGGTGGTGCTGTGCGAGTTCCCGTCCCGGGACTGACCACCCGCCGGGGCGGGGGTGCCTCCAGGGCGATCGGGATGGCCGCGATCCGATCACCGGGAGCGAACGGTGACAGCGGAGGGTGACGTGGGACAGGCCATGGGCCGACCGGTCGGATCCGGATGACGGAGGGTCGGTCCACGGCCGAAAATCTGGACCGGTGGCCGGCGTGCCGGGCAGACTCCGGCACGTGACGGGTGCGGTACGGCTGGAGCCGGTAGACGAGCGAAACCTGGAGCCGTTGCTGTCTGTAGCGGTGGCCGAGGCGGAGCCGGATGACGTGATGCCCCCGGTCGAAGCGCCGGCCGGCTGGTCGGCGGCCCGCCGAGAGGCATTCCGGGACTACCACCGCGCCAGCTTCGCCGGCCTGGCCGGCCCGACCCGCACCCGGATGTACGCCATCGTGGCCGGCGGCGAGGTGGTCGGCATGGTGCGGATGCGCCGCTGCGACGAACCCGGGGTGGTGGAGACCGGGATGTGGC
>NZ_SMKN01000402.1 GCF_004348675.1 Micromonospora sp. KC606
GGCCGAGGTCGTCGAGGACCTCGACCAGGATGGCGAGCCGGTCCAGGGCGGCCAGCGCGTCGCGGGCGCCGGCCGCGTCGACGCCCTCGAACAGCTCCAGGCCGACGAAGGCGGCGCTGATCGCCCGGGCCAGCCCCGCCGGCTCGGCGACCGGGGCGGCCGGCGAGTCGCGCAGCAGCCGACGCAGCACCGCCTCGATCTCGGCCGTCCAGAGCCGCAGCGCGGCGGCGGTCGGCTCCGCCAGCCGGGCATCGGCCTGCGCCCCGGCGAGCAACTGGGCCAGCACCGCCACGTTGCCCTGGGCGTGTTCCTGCGCGTGCAGGTCCCGCCCCACGTCGAGCAGTTCGCGCAGGGACCGGACGGCCGCGAACCGGTCCCGGTACACCGCCACCCGCGCCTCGGTGACGCTGCGGCACGCCTCGGCGAGCAGCTCGTCGACGGTGCCGAAATGGTAGAAGACCAGCGCCTGGTTGACCCCGGCGGCCGCCGCCACGGTGCGGGCCGACACGCCGGCGATGCCGTGCGCGCGGATCGCCGCCAACGCGCCGTCGATGAGCTTCTGGCGGGTGCCAGCCATCAAGGTCCTCCCGGTCAGTCCCGAGGATTCTCCCGCAGCGGTCGCACCGCTGCGGGGACCGGGGCACCACCCGCCGGGACGTAGGCCACGGTGAAGCTGCCCGCGTACCCGAAGAGCGGCCCGAGACGCCGGTTGGTCACCGCCACCTCGATGCGGAACCGGCCGGCGCGGTCGTCGTACCACTCGCGCAGCCGGGCCTCGCCGGTCAGCGCCGCCGGGCAGGGGACCCCGCCCCGGAACCGCTGTAGCCCACTGCGGATCGTCAGCGCGCCGGTGGCGTCGACGCCGGGGTGCAGGTCGACGGCGAGGTGCTGGTGGGTGCCCAGGTAGTCGACCAGCATCTGCCGGCGGGGGCTCCACACCATCGTCGCGTCGAACCGCCGCCGTCGGTGCGCGCTCACCTGGAAGGTGCGGACGAAGGTCAGTGTCGCCCGGCCGTACGAGTCGGTGTAGGCCCAGTTCTCGATGGTGAACGGCACGTCGACGCCGCTCTCCGGGAAGAGCAGGTGACGCAGCGTGCCCAGGCGCAGAAACGGCACGGTGAACGCCGGACCGCGCCAGATCCGGTCCATCACGCCGGTGCCCACGCAGCCCGCGTCGACACGGCCGCCGACGTCGAAGCGGCGGCGTAACTCGGGGTGCAGCCGGTCGAAGTCCGCGCCCAGGGCGCGCCGGAAGACGCCGGTCACCGTCGTTCTCCCCGGGCCGGCGGAAACGTGGCGGGCCGGTCCGAAGGTAACGTGGCGGGCCGGTCCGAAGGTAACGCGGCGGGCCGGTCCGAAGGTAACGCGGCGGGCCGGTCCGGGGGTAACGCGGCGGTCCGGTCCGAAGGTAACGCGGCGGGCCGGTCCGGGGGTAACGCGGCGGTCCGGTCCGAAGGTAACGCGGCGGGCCGGTCCGGGGGC
>NZ_SMKN01000403.1 GCF_004348675.1 Micromonospora sp. KC606
CGGGGAGCCGTTCGTCGCCCCACGGAACCAGGCGCGTCTGGTCGGCCGGGGACCGGCCACCACCGAGCACCGCGGTGACCACCGCCTCCGGGCCGAGGATGCCCTGCACCCGGCTCAACGCGCGGTGCGCCCGCTCCCGCTCCTCGCCGGCCTCCCCCCACAGCCCTGGTTGCAGCCCCGAACGGGCCAGCACCCCGTCCGGGACCAGCCGCAGCCGGACGATCCCGGCGGTCGGCCGGGCGGGTCGGGCACCGGCCCTGCCGGTGCTGCCGGAGAGCCAACCGTCGAGCTGCCAGCGGACCCGGTCGGCGATGGCCGCTGCGGTGAGCAGGCCGTCGTGCCGCCAGACCCGGTGCAGTTCCTGGCCGTGCGCGGTGACCGCCTCGATGCCGAGCCGGGTGCAGGCCAGGCCGTGCGCGGCGAGCCGGTCGTGCAGCCGCTCGGCGAGCGCGCGGGCGGCGAAGGCGGCCACGTCGACCCGGTCCAGCGGTTCGTCGTGGTCGGCGGTCACCGCCAGGTCGACGGGGGGCTGCCGGACGGCCAACGGCCGGTCGTCCCGGCCTCCGGCGAGCCGGTGGGCCAGCGCCCCGTCGAAGCCGAACCGGGCCAGCACGTCACCGGCGGGCAGCGTGGCGAAGTCGCCGAGGGTACGCACGCCGAGCCGGCGCAGCAGGTCGGCCAGGGCCGGCCGGCCGAGCGCCTCGACCGGCAGCCCGGCGAGGAACCGCGGGGTCTCGCCCGGCGGCACGATCCGGCCGCCCCGCGCGGCCAGCCCGGCGGCGAAGACCCCGTCGGCGATGCCGACCTGGCCCTCCACCGCGCAGGCCTGGGCCACCTGCTCGACGATCCGTTCGGCGGCTGCCTCCTCACCGCCGAGGTACCGGGCGGGGCCGCGGGCGGCCAGCGCGCAGGCGCCGGGGCGTACCACCTCGACCCCGGCGACGACCTCCTCGACGGCGGCGACCACCGGCTCGAAGGCACGGGCGTCCCGCCCGGGGTCGTGGTCGACCACGGTGAGCCCTGGGCAGCGCCCCTGCGCCTCCCGCCGGCGCAGCCCTCGGCGCACCCCTTCCGCCCGGGCCTGCGCGGAGCAGGCGACCACCCGGTTGGCGTGCAGCACGGCCACCGGCCCGGTGGCCGGCACCCCGTCGACGATCTCGGCGGCGATCACCGGCCAGTCCGGGCACCAGAGCAGCAGGGTGCGCACCGGCCGGCCGGTCACACCGGGCCCACCAGGGTGAACGTGCCGCGCCCGGTGCCGCCGGCGACGCCGGGCGCGGCGGCCGACGGGCGGGGGATGAGCCGGGTGAGATGGTCGCCGGGCAGCCAGAGCTTGATCTCCTTCGGCCGGGCAGCGGCGCCGCGCCCGCGCGCCGACACGGTGACCTCGCGGCGGCGCAGCCGGCCCCGACCCGCCC
>NZ_SMKN01000404.1 GCF_004348675.1 Micromonospora sp. KC606
GTCGGGGGCCTGGCGGGTTTCGGGGGTGGTGCCGCGGAGGCGGGCCACGGCGCGCATGCCGTGGTAGATGACCAGGGCGGCTGCGGTGCCGAGGGCGATGCCGTTGAAGGACAGCTCGCCGGCGGTGAGGGTGTAGTTGGCTGCGCCGATGATCACTGCGGTGGCGGCGGTCATCAGGTTGACCGGGTCGTGGAAGTCCACCCGAGCATCGATCCAGATGCGCGCGCCGAGGATGGCGATCAGACCGTAGAGCGCGGTGGTGGCGCCGCCGAGCACCCCCGCCGGCACGGTGAGGATCAGCGCGCCGAACTTCGGGCTGAGCCCGAGCAGCACCGCCGCCAACCCGGCCACCCAGTACGCCGCGGTCGAGTAGACCCGGGTCGCCGCCATCACGCCGATGTTCTCCGCGTACGTGGTGGTGCCGGAACCGCCACCCGAGCCGGCGAGCACGGTGGCCAGGCCGTCGCCCAGGAACGCCCGGCCCATGTCCTTGTCCAGGTTGCGCCCGGTCATCGCGGCGACCGCCTTGACGTGGCCGGCGTTCTCCGCGACCAGCACCAGGATCACCGGGATGACCAGCACCACCGCGCGCAGGCTGAAGCTCGGCGCGTGGAACTCGGGCAGCCCCACCCAGGCCGCGTCGCGCAGCCCGTCGACCGCCTTCGGGTCGAGGCCGCCGAGGAGCGCGGCGAGTGTCCAGCCCACCACCACACCGAGCAGGATGGACAGTCGGGCCGGGAAACCACGGAACGCGACCGTGGCGAGCAGGATCGCGGCCAGGGTGACCACGGCGATCAGCGGCTGGGCCTGCACCCCGGTGCCGCTGCCCCCACCGTCCCAGGCCACCGGGGCGAGGTTGAGCCCGATCAGCGCGACGATGGCGCCGGTGACCACCGGTGGCATCAGCACGTCGATCCAGCGGGCCCCGGCGAGCTGCACCACCAGTCCGACCAGGGCGAGCGCCACGCCGGCCACGACGATCCCGCCGAGCGCCGGGCCGATGTCACCGCCGGCCTTCGCCGCCAGCACCGGCGCGATGAAGGCGAACGACGAGCCGAGGTACGACGGCAGTCGGTTGCCGGTGATGACCAGGAACAGCAGGGTGCCGAGGCCGGAGAAGAAGAGCGTGGTGGCTGGCGGGAAGCCGGTGATCAGCGGGACGGTGAACGTGGCGCCGAACATCGCGACCACGTGCTGCACACCGATGCCGACCGTTCGTGGCCAGGAGAGCCGCTCGCCCGGGTGCACCACGTCGCCCGGGGTGACCGAGCGGCCGTCGCCGTGCACCGTCCATGGGGACCAGCGGGAGGAGGGGGACCGGGTCATGGAGCGCCCTTCGCGTCGTCAGGTGACGGGGGCGTGATCGACCCTGAGGGTTGTTTCTAGCACGAGAGCCCGGCCCCACCC
>NZ_SMKN01000405.1 GCF_004348675.1 Micromonospora sp. KC606
ACAGCTCTTTACCTCTCTCCTTACCCCTCCCCGTGTCCGCCCTCTCTGCCGTTCACCGTGTCCGCCCTCTCTGCCGTTCACCGGGTCCGCTCTCCTTACCCGTCCCCGTGATCCACCTCTGTATGGCGCAAACGGCGGTGTCCGGGGCGAAATTCACCGCAATGTGGCGCAGTCGGAGTGGATCTCCCTTCGCGGACCTGCCTCCCGGTGTTGCTCGCCCCGGATGCTTGACTCTTCTTGCCGCAAGGAGCGGCGTCCTGGGCCGGGGCCACCGCGACCTGGCGCAGTCGGAGTGGATCACCCTGAGCGTCACGACCTGCCCGGCGGGGGTGGGCGGCCCTGCCGGCGTCCGGGACCGCCGGCCCCGGGCGGCACGCGTACTGGCACGCCGGCGAGGATCGCCCGCTCGCCGGCCCCGAAGCTCGCGGTGGGTACCCTTGGCCCCCGTGCCAGAGGGACACACCATCCACCGCCTGGCGGCCCGTCACGCCGTGCTCTTCGCCGGTCACAAGGTCACCGCCGCCAGCCCGCAGGGCCGCTTCGCCGAGGGCGCCGCCCGTCTCTGCGGCACCGTCCTCGACGGCACCGAGGCGTACGGCAAGCACCTGCTGCACCACCACGCCGGCGAGCTGATCCTCCACGTCCACCTGGGCCTCTACGGCAGGTTCACCGACGGTGACGGCGGGCCGCCAGAGCCGGTCGGACAGGTCCGGCTGCGGCTGACCAGCGACCGGCACTGGCTCGACCTGCGCGGGCCCACCGCCTGCGAGCTGCTGACCCCGCCCGAGGTGGCGGCGCTGCGCGATCGGCTCGGCCCGGACCCGCTGCGCGCCGACGCCGACCCGCAGCGGGCGTACCGCCGGATCCGCCGCAGCCCAACCCCACTCGCCGCGCTGCTGCTGGACCAGTCGGTGGTGGCCGGCACCGGGCTGATCTTCGTCACCGAGGCGCTGTTCCGGGCCGGGCTGCCGCCGACGCTGCCCGGCCGCGACCTGTCCCCGGCCGCCTGGGACGCGCTCTGGGCTGATCTGGTCGCGCTGATGACCCGGGCCGTCGCGTACGGGCGGATCGACACCGTCCGCGACGCCCACCTGCCGGAGGCGATGGGCCGGCCCGCCAGGGTCGATCGGCACGGCGGCGAGGTGTACGTCTACCGCCGCCCAGGCTCGCCCTGCCACGTCTGCGCCACCCCGGTCAGCCGGGACACGTTGGCCGGCCGCAACCTCTACTGGTGCCCCACCTGCCAACCCGCCTGACCATCCCCGGCCCCACCCGGCCGCCCGCGGACCGAAGAGATCTTGGTAGGAAGTGGCCCCTCCATGGGCCGTCAACTTCCAGGATCCCGACCAGGCGGCTGGCGACGAGCAGGTCGAGGA
>NZ_SMKN01000406.1 GCF_004348675.1 Micromonospora sp. KC606
GGGTCACCCATCACGTAAGACCGTCACAGTGAGGTGACCCCTTATGGCGGAACTGCCGAACTTCGTCTCCATCCGGGAGGTCGGGCCACGGGATGGGCTCCAGAACGAGGAGCCCATTCCCACCGAATCCAAGGTCCGACTGATCGATGCCCTGTCCCGCACCGGCGTACGGCGGATCGAGGCGGTGTCGTTCGTGCACCCGAAGGCGATTCCGCAGATGGCCGACGCGGACGAGGTGTGGCGGCGGGCGAACAGGGCGGAGGGGGTTCGCTACTCCGCCCTGGTGCCGAACACCCGGGGCGCGCAGCGTGCCCTGGCTGCCGGGTTCACCGAGATCGAGGTGGTGGTGTCGGCGAGCGACACCCACAACCGGCGCAACGTCAACCGCTCCACGGGTGATTCGCTGGACGACATCGCCGAGCTGATCGACCTGCTGCACGGGGCCGGTGCCCGGGCCGAGGTGATCGTGGCGACCAGTTTCGGCTGCCCGTACGAGGGGGACGTCGACCCCGCCCGGGTCGCCGGGATCGTCGACCGGGTGGTCCGCGACGGTGCCGATCGGGTGGCGTTCGGCGACACCACCGGCATGGGTACGCCCCGCCGGGTCCGTGAACTGCTGGCCGCCGTCCGCGACCGCAACGCCCACGTCCCGGTGCTGCTGCACTTCCACAACACCCGGGGCACCGCGCTGGCGAACTTGCTCACCGCCCTGGAGTTGGGCGTCACCGAGTTCGACGCCAGTGTGGGTGGCCTGGGCGGCTGCCCGTACGCCCCGGGTGCCAGCGGCAACCTGGCCACCGAGGAGGCGGTGCACATGCTGCACGACATGGGCATCGACACCGGGATCGACCTGGCCGCCCTGATCGAGGCCGCCGAGCTGGCCGAGGAGTTGGTCGGCAAGCGGCTCCCCTCCGGCGTCCTGCGCGCCGGCCCCCGCACCCGCCTCACCGCCGTTTCGGACTGAGACGGCGGCGCGCCCGGGGAACTGCTGCGCCGGCTGCGCACGCGCCGCCTTCGCGCCAATCCGTGCGATCCAACCCGAATCCGAGTCGGGTCCGACCCGACCCCGCCTCGGGTCGCTTGATCCCGCCGTCGGGTCGGCCTGATCCTGCGTCGGGTCGGCCTGATTCCGCCGTTGGGTGGGCCCGATCCCGTGTCGGGCCGCGTGATCCACTCAGAATGGCGCGAAACGGGGTAACCGCCTGCCCGGACACCCCGTTCCGCCGCAATCGGAATGGTTCACGTGTCCGGAGGGATCACCTGTCCGGAGGGATCACGCGGCCGGGCTGGATCACGCGGTTGGGCTGGATCACGCGGCCGGAACGGTCGGTCGAGCGCGGCCGGTGGGGTCAAAAGGGTGGCGG
>NZ_SMKN01000407.1 GCF_004348675.1 Micromonospora sp. KC606
CTCGGCTGACTGTGAGCATGGCGGGGTCGGTTCAGCAGTGGTGAGCTGATAGCCGGCAGCAGTGGGTGTGACTCTTCGTCTGACTGGCTTTGTGTCTTTGGCGGGACTTGTCCGTCCGCTGCTGCCGGCGCCGGCCCGGTGAGAGACGTTTGGCCTGATCAGGAGCTTGACCGCCAGTTAGTGGCTGGCGTGTCTCATCACAGTCCTGCCATCTCCGCACCGGACCGGACCCGTGCGTCCCCATGGTGAGGAGAGAACGCATGTCCATGCTGGCAGATTTGGTCGAGGTCGTCATCGGCGTCGACACCCACAAACACACTCACACCGCCGCGGTCCTCGATGCCCGCACCGGTGCCGTGCTGGACCGTACGACCGTTACCGCCGATCCGGACGGCTATGCGCAGCTGCTGGCCCTGGCCGGGCAGCACTCGGGATTGCGGGCCTGGGCGATGGAAGGCACCGGCGGCTACGGCGCCGGCCTTCACCGCCACCTGGCTGATGCCGACGAGTTGGTCGTCGAGCTGGACCGCCCGAAGCGGCCAGCCCGCCGGGCCGGAGCAAAGTCCGACCCGATCGATGCCGAACGCGCCGCCCGCGACGCTCTGGCCCGCACCCAGTTGGCGCAGCCCAAGACCGGCCCCGAACGGGCAGCGCTGCAGATGCGACTGACCGCCCGCCGCGCAGCCGTCGAGGCCGCCACCACCGCCCAACGGCAACTACACGCCCTGATCGTCACCGCCCCGGAGGCGGTCCGATCCCGGTTCCGTGGGCAGAACACCCGCGCGATGATCAGCACCGCCGACCGGCTGCGACCCACCACGGCCAGCGGCGATGTCGAGATCATCACCGCGTTGACGGTGCTGCGCGACCTCGCCCGCCGCATCCGCACCCTTGAAACCGAGGCTGCCGGCCACGAGACGGCAATCCTCACCATCGTCCGGTCCTGGCGTCCCGACCTGCTCCAACTCACCGGCGTCGGACCGATCGTCGCCGCCACCGTCCTGACCGCCTGGTCCCACCCCGGCCGCTGCCGCAACGACGCCGCCTTCGCCATGCTCGCCGGCGTCGCCCCGATCCCCGCCTCGTCCGGCAAGACCATCCGCTACCGCCTCAACCGCTCAGGCGACCGCCAACTCAACCGCGCCCTGCACACCATCACCCTGTCCCGACTGCGCTACGACGAACCCACCCGCGCCTACGCCGACCGCCGCCGCGCCCAAGGCAAAACCGACCGCGAGATCAAACGCTGCCTCAAGCGCTACATCGCCCGAGACCTCTACCGACGCCTCGAAAACCCTCCCCAACCACTTGACGCGCCATAGGAGCGTCCC
>NZ_SMKN01000408.1 GCF_004348675.1 Micromonospora sp. KC606
CCCGCACCCGCCTGACGGGGTGGGGCACCGTCAGTTCCGGACCGCCAGGTGGGTGGCGAACCAGTCGCTCGCCGCGTCGGCGACCTGATCCAGGGTGCCGGGTTCCTCGAAGAGGTGGGTGGCGTCGGGCACGATCCGCAGTTCGTTCGGCGCGGCCAGCCGCTCGGCCGCCTGCTCGTTAAGTGTGATCACCTGCTCGTCGAGGCCGCCGACCAGCATCAGGGTCGGCGCGCGCACCGCCGTCAGCGCGGAACCGGCCAGGTCCGGGCGGCCACCCCGGGACACCACCGCCGCCACCCGCTCGGGACGGGCCGCCGCGGCCACCAGGGCCGCCGCCGCTCCGGTGCTCGCCCCGAAGAGTCCCACCGGGAGCCGGCCCAGTGACGGCTCGGTGCCCAGCCAGTCCACGATCCCGGCGAGCCGGTCGGCGAGCATGCCGATGTCGAACCGCAGCTCGGCGGTGACCGCGTCGACCGCGTCCTCCTCGGCCGTGAGCAGGTCCACCAGCACCGTCACCAGCCCACGCCGCTGGAGCACCCGGGCCACCGCCACGTTCCGCGGGCTGTGCCGGGAGCTGCCGCTGCCGTGGGCGAAGAGCACCACACCGGCCGCGTCGGCCGGCCCGTCGATGTCGGCCGGCAACCCGGCCGCACCGACCGGGACGGTCACCTGTCCACGCTCACCCATGCCGCCCCTCCTCGCGTCGGCGCCCGCCTCCCCGGCGGGGCGGCGTGCCCCCAGCGGATACCCGCCGCGGGGGCCTCGCTCACCCGCTGCCGCCCGACATGCCCTGGGCGGTTCCGGGCGGCGGCCCGCCCCGGGCCGGCCCGGCAGCTCTTGGTCTGCGGCAGGTTGCGGTATCTGGTGTTCGGGATGCCGCGGGATGCCGCATTCGGTGATCGGACTAGCCGGCACGCCCCAGGGCGGGTCACGCCGCCGTCGTTTGTCGCCGGGGCCATCGGGAAGACCGGGGTGACCATCAGCACCGGCGCAGCCGCGCCCCGACGGATCGCGAGGACCTCCGATGGCGAAGCGGAAGCAGCAGACCGGTGACGTCGAGCAGGAACGGCGCGAACAGGACGCCGAACGCGGCCGGGACTGGGCGGACGAGGCGGCGCAGGCCCGCACCGCCGACGACCCCCGGGCGATGACTCCACGCGACGCCGCCGGTCGCCCCTCCAACGGCCGGCAGTTCTGACCCACAGATCGATCATGGAGTAGGCGGCCGCCCGGCCGTCAACTCCATGATCGTCAGGTTCGGTCGGACCTCAGTCGTTCTCCGGCAGGCGCATAAGGGGGGCGCGGCCGGCGGGTTGTTC
>NZ_SMKN01000409.1 GCF_004348675.1 Micromonospora sp. KC606
CTCCCCCGGTCCGCGCCCGTCCCGGACCCCCGGCTGGCGGGGACGTGCCTGCCCGGCGCGCCGCCGGCCGCCCCACGTGGCCCACCCGGCGCAAGCGGCTGAGGCAGCCCGCGCCGGCCGCACGGTCCCCGTAGCCCATGCAGCCGGCGCAGCCCGTGCCGCCGTGCGGCGCCGGCCAGCCGCCCTCCGGTGACCGGCCAGACCGCCGCGATCGCCAGGGCGGCGAGCCCGACCACGCCGGAGATCCGGGCGGCCCGCCGCAGGTGCCGCGCCTCGGGGCGGGGCCCGTCGCCGAGGTAGGGACGCACCTCGGAACGGCCGAAGTAGACGTTGCGGCCACCGAGCCGGACACCGAGGGCGCCGGCCATCGCCGCCTCGCACTGCCCGGCGTTCGGGCTGGGATGGTCGTTGCGGTCGCGTCGCCAGATCCGCCAGGCCCGGTTGCGGTCACCGTCGGCGAGCGGGGCCACGGCGATGGTGAGCAGGCCGGTCAACCGGGCGGGCACCAGGTTGAGCACGTCGTCGAGGCGGGCCGCGGGGGTGCCGAACCGGGCGTACCGGGGCGAGCGGTGGCCCACCATGGCGTCGAGGGTGTTGGCGGCGCGGTAGCCGAGCAGGCCGGGCAGCCCGGCGACCGCCCCCCAGAGCAGGGGTGCCACCACGGCGTCGGAGGTGTTCTCGGCGACCGACTCGACGGTGGCCCGGGCCAGCTCCGACTCCCCGAGGGTGGACGGATCCCGCCCGCAGAGGTGACTCAGCCGGCGTCGGGCCGCCGGCAGGTCGCCACCGCGCAGGGCCGCCCCCATCAGGTCGGCCTCGCGGCGCAGCGTACGCCCACCGAGGACGGTCCAGGTGCCGGCCGCCACCAGCAGGGCGCGGGCCAGCGGACGCCGCCGGGTGGCCACCGTGGCGGCGGCGCCGAGCAGGAGCGGCGCGCCCACGGCGAGCGAGGTGAAGACCACCCCGGCGGAGCGGTGGGGCCGGTGGATCCGCCGTTCCAGGGCTCCGGCCGCCCGGCCGAACCCGGCGACCGGGTGCCAGCGGGTTGGGTCGCCGAGGAGCGAGTCCAGCGCGTACCCCGTCACCAGCCCGGCCGCGTTCGCCACGGCGGTCGCCTGACGCACCTGTCACCACCTCCGGCCGGCCAGCCTAGCCGTATGCGGGGTGGCCACGAGGCCGTCGCCACCCCGCCCCCGTCCGTACGTCTGCCCGGCCTGACCCGTATCCACCCCCGCCGCAGGTCACCGGCTTCGGTGCGTCGGCTCAGGCC
>NZ_SMKN01000040.1 GCF_004348675.1 Micromonospora sp. KC606
GGAACTCCAGGGAATCGTGGTGGACAAGGCGCTCGGCGTCGAGGCGCCCCGGCGGGAGGAGCACCGCCCAGGCGCGCTCACCCCGCCCGGTGCCCCCGCCGCCGTCGGTCGCGCCGCTGGCGCGGTGGTCGGTCGCGGTCATGCCCCAATCCCATCACGCCCCGCCGCGACGACGACGTGGCAGGCCGCGAGGTGGTCGTCGACCATCCCGGTCGCCTGCATCAGGGCGTAGGCAGTGGTCGGGCCGACGAACCGGAAACCGCGCCGCTTGAGCTCCTTCGCCAACGCGGTGGACTCGGGGGTTAGCGCCGGCACCTGCGCGAACGACTCTGGCCGGCTCACCCGGGCCGGCGGCGAGTACGACCAGAGCAGCGCGGAGAGCCCTTCCGGCAGCGCCATGGCGGCGCGGGCGTTGGCGACCGCCGCCTCGATCTTGGCGCGGTTACGGATGATGCCCGCGTCGGCGAGCAGGCGGGCGACGTCGGCCTCGCCGTAGCCGGCGACCCGCTCGATCCGGAAGTCGTCGAAGGCGCGCCGGAACGCCGGTCGCTTACGCAGGATCGTCAACCACGACAGGCCGGACTGGAACGCCTCCAGCGTCAGCCGCTCGTAGAGCGCGTCGTCGCCGTGCAGCGGCCGACCCCACTCTGTGTCGTGGTAGACAACGTAGTCCGGGGTGCTCGCGCCCCAGGCGCAGCGGGGCAGCCCGTCCGGGCCCGTCACCAGGTCAGTCACGGCGTACACGGTAGGGCAGGTCCCCGACAGCGGGCCCGGGTCAGGGCAGCCGCCCCTGCTCGACCAGGCGGGCGAACCGCTTCAGGGCCAGGGTCAGGCTGGCCTTGGAACCCGGCCAGAGCAGGGGCCAGGCCAGCCGGCCGGCGGCCCCGCCGGGCAGGTGGAACCACTCGTGCCAGACCACCTGGGTGCGGTCGCGGGCCAACGGGGTGCAGCGCAGCACGCCCGGCCCGCGCAGCAGCCGGCCGCAGTGCACCACGCCGACCTCGTACGGCACGTCGACCCGGACCACCCGCATCTCGTCGCGGAGCACGGCCGGGCCGAGCGCGGTGACCGCCTCGACCAGGCTGCCCTCGCCGCCGTCGCCCTCGACGACCCGGACGGTGGTCAGCGGGATCCAGTCGGACTGCCGCTCCCAGTCGGTGAGCCCGGCGAAGACGCGGTCGGCGGGGGCGTCGACGATCACCGTGGCGGTGAACTCGCCGGCGCCCCGGCGGGCCGCCTCGCGCAACCCGTCCGCGCCAACCCTGCCGCCCGCGCCGTCGGCGCCGCTCACGCGGGCTCCGAGCGGACCTTGACAGTGTCGGACGGGTCACCGTCGGCCATGGTGGGAGCGTCGGTCGGGCCGATGGTGCCGGCGCCGGCGGCGCGCAGGGCGGGCGTGCCGCCGAGGGGAGCCGGCGCGTCGGCGTCCGGTGTCTCCCCGGCGGCCTCCCGGTCCGGTGTGCCGGCTGTCGCCGCGGCGGCCGGCGCGGCCCGGGCGGCCTCCTCGCGGGCCCGGCGCAGCTCGTCGGCGTCGGCGGTGCGCCCCTCGCGCAGGGCGGCGACCTCGGCCTCCAGCACGCCGATCAGCTCGGACTTGTAGCCGATGTCGTAGGCGGCGCGGCGCATCGCCTGGTCGACCTGGGCCATCCGGTAGCCGCGCAGCGCGGTGTCGAAGCGGACCTCGCCGACGTCGGACTCACGCAGCGGCCGGCCCGCCGGCAGCGGCACGGCCTCGCCGTCGGGCTCGGCCGGCACCAGGCCGGGGTCCCGCCCGGAGACCAGCACCGTCACCCCGAAAACCACCGCCGCCACGGTCAACGCGACGACCAGTACGAGCAGAACTCGACCCATGCACAGATCGTGGCACGTCGACCCGCTGTCGAGCGACCCCAACCACGCCGTCGCCGCCGATCCGCCGCCCGACGCCCGCCCCGCCAGCGCGCCGCGCCACCGGATAGCGTCGTCAGCGGTCGGGGTGGTCCGGCCGGGTACGGGCGGGAGGCGGGATGGCCGGGACGCTGCGGCTGGGTGGGCGGACCTTCGCCCCGGGCGAGCTGGTGGTGATGGCGATCGTCAACCGGACGCCGGACTCGTTCTTCGACCGGGGCGCCACCTTCGCGCAGGACAGCGCGTTGCGCGCGGTGGAGCGGGCGGTGGCCGAGGGTGCCGAGATCATCGACATCGGCGGGGTGAAGGCCGGGCCGGGCGACGAGGTCGACGTGGCCGAGGAGATCCGGCGGACGGTGGACACCATCACCGCCGTCCGGGCCGCCTTCCCCGAGGTGGTCATCTCGATCGACACCTGGCGGGCCGAGGTCGCGGTGGAGGCGGTGGCCGTCGGCGCGGACCTGCTCAACGACACCTGGTCGGGGGCCGATCCGGCGCTGGCCCAGGTGGCCGCGGAGACCGGCGTGGGGCTGGTCTGCTCGCACGCCGGCGGCCTCGCCCCACGGACCCGGCCGCACCGGGCGGCCTTCGACGACGTGGTCGCCGACGTGGTGGCGACGGTGACCGGGCTCGCCGAGCGCGCGGTGGCCCTGGGGGTTCGCCGCGACGGCGTCCTCATCGACCCGGCGCACGACTTCGGCAAGAACACCCGGCACTCGCTGGAGATCACCCGGCGGCTCGGCGAACTCGCCGGCACCGGCTGGCCGCTGATGGTGGCGCTGTCGAACAAGGACTTCGTCGGCGAGACGCTGGACCTGCCGGTGCCGGAGCGGCTGGAGGGCACGCTCGCCGCCACCGCCGTCTCGGCCTGGCTGGGCGCGCGGGTCTTCCGCGCCCACCAGGTGCGTCCGACCCGCCGGGTGCTGGACATGGTGGCGGCCATTCGGGGCGACCGCCCGCCGATGCTCACCCGTCGCGGCCTGGCCTGACCGGGCTCAGCTCCAGCGGAGGATGTTCTTCCGCCAGGCGTAGAGGATGCCGAGGGCGACCACGGCCACGAAGACGCCCATCTCGACGACGGTGACCAGACCGAAGCCGGGGCGGTCGAAGACCAACGCCCACGGGAACAGGAACACCGCCTCCACGGCGAAGAGCACGTAGAGGTAGGCGTACACGTAGTAGCGGATCTGCATCTGTGCCCAGTCCCCGCCGACCGGGTCGATGCCGCACTCGTAGCTGGCTCGCTTGCCCCAGGGGTCGGCCGGACGGCCGGGACGTAACATCCGGTTGGCCGAGAACGCCGTAACGAAGAAGAGGACGCTGGCAAGCAGCAGGAGCCCGAGCGTCGCGTACGAGCCCAGGTAACCGGTCACGGTAGGTCAGCCTACCGGGCGACGTCCCACTCCGGCCGGTTCGGGAGTCGTACCGAACATGTTACGGATTTGTTTCTCTGCGGGACTAGTGCTCTCGGACAACTACCACGAATATGGGAATTCCACCCAGCGTCACGGAGGACAGATGCCCCGCGTGGACGTACGCCCCGCCCTGCGGGGACTCGCCCGGCGTACCTCTTCGCTGGTCGCCGCATCGCTCGCGGCCGGACTGGCGGTGGGGCTGGCGGCGGCCCCGAACCTGGCCGTGGCGGCGCCGACGGCCGCCCGGCCCACCGTCGTGGCCCCCGACGCGGCGCTGCCCGGCCGCAAGCCGGCCAAGGACACCAGCACGCCTCCGGTGAAGCCGACGGCCACCAGGCCGGTACCGACCTCCGCACCACCCACCCTGCCACCGGACCCGACGACCCCGGCGCCGGACCCGACCACGACCGCGCCGACCACCACCTCGCCGGGCAGACCAACGCCGACCAGCACCGCGCCGACCCCGTCGCGGGGCGGCACGGCGAGATCGGCTCCGCCGGCCGCGCACCGGCCGGGCGCGCCGGCCGGGCTCGGCGTCCGGATCACCACCCGGGACATCTCGCTCGACCCCGCCTACTGGAACGCGGAGAGCACGGTGACCGAACTGCGGGCCACCGTCGAGAACACTGGGACGGTGACCCAGCAGGTCCGGCTGGACTACACCCTGCCCGCCGGGATGTCCGACGCCGGGACGCCGGGCTGCGAGGCCGCCGGCGGCGGCAGTTGGCGCTGCGGCGAGTGGACCACGACGCCCGGCGACCCGTTCACCAGCGTGATCAAGATACGCGTCGACGGTGACGCCTGGCGGCGCATGCCGCTGAACGGCGTCGTACGGGTCACCGCCACCGCTGCCGGGACAACCGGCGTCGCCGAGGACAACGAGGGCTTCGCGGTGCTCTTCCCGCCCGGGCCGCCGGTGCCCGGGATCCTGCTCGAGGCCGACGAGGTGGCCTTCGACATCAGCGGTGGCGAGACGGAGCTGGCTGTCCGGCTGGGCAACACCGGCCAGGTGGACGCCGCCGGTCGGGTGGAGGTGGTCCTGCCGGCCGGGGTGAGTGTGCCGAGCCCGCCGGCCGGCTGCACGGCGGCCTCGCTGTCGCGTACCCGCTGCGACGTCGGGCTGCTGCCCGCCGGCCGGACGGCGACCCTGCGCCTGCCGGTGGTGGCCACCGCGGACGCCCAGCGGGAGGCGCCGCTGGCCGGGGCGCTGATCGGGGTACTGGACCCACGCAGCGGCCGGACCCGTGAGATCCGGACGAGCTTCAAGATCACTGCAGCGGCGGCGCTCGCCACCCCGGTGGCCACCCCCACGCCGACCGGCTCGCAGGGCGTGCTCGCCGCGGCCGGGGGCGGTACGACCGGCGGCGGGTCGGTGCAGCGCGTCGCGGTCGCCCTGATCGCGATCTCCGTGCTGCTGGTGGTCGTGGCGCTCGCGTGGGCCACCACCTCCCTGCGGCGGCGGATGGACGAACCGGCGCCGGGGCCGGCGGGGAGCCCGGCGGTTGACTGACCGGAGCGGGCGGTAAGGGCCGCCGCCCGGTGATCTGGATTACGGCGGCCACCCCAAAGCGGGGCAAACCCCGACATAAACCCGCTACATCCGTTCCCAGTCGTCGGACCTCCACCAAGGATGACCTAACGACTCGACGTAGGCTCTGGGGTGAGAAACGACAGCGGGCCGGACCAGCCACGGGGTGATTCGGCGCAGCGGCGCGTCAAGGAGGTCACGTGGCCGGGCAAGGCGAGGTCACCACAATGTTCAGCCGCCCGCGTGACGGGGCTGAGCGAAGCGAGGTGCAGGCGTGACCAAGCAGATCCGTCAACTGGACCGGGTGGTCATCCGGTTCGCCGGCGACTCCGGCGACGGCATGCAGTTGACCGGCGACCGGTTCACCTCGGAGACAGCGCAGTTGGGCAACGACATCTCCACGTTGCCCAACTTCCCGGCCGAGATCCGGGCGCCCGCCGGCACGCTGCCGGGCGTGTCGAGCTTCCAGGTGCACTTCGCCGACTACGACATCCTCACCCCCGGCGACGCCCCGAACGTCCTGGTGGCGATGAATCCGGCGGCGCTCAAGGCCAACCTCGCCGACCTGCCGCGCGGGGCCGACATCATCGTCAACACCGACGAGTTCACCCGGCGCAACCTGGCCAAGGTGGGCTACACGACCAACCCGCTGGACGACGACACCCTCGCCGGTTACGTCGTGCACCCGGTCGCGCTGACCTCGATGACGGTCGGCGCGCTGGCCGAGCACGCGGTGTCCAAGAAGGACGCCGAGCGGGCCAAGAACATGTTCGCCCTCGGCCTGCTCTCCTGGATGTACTCCCGGCCGTACGGGTCGACGCTGCGGTTCCTGGAGCGCAAGTTCGCCGCCCGACCGGAACTTGTCGCGGCGAACGTGGCCGCCTTCCGGGCCGGCTGGAACTTCGGCGAGACCACCGACTCGTTCTCGGTGCGGTACGAGGTGAAGCCGGCGAAGATGCTGCCGGGCACCTACCGCAACATCACCGGCAACGCGGCGCTCTCCCTCGGTCTGGTGGCCGCCGGGGTCCGCTCCGGCCTGCCGGTCTTCCTCGGGGCGTACCCGATCACCCCGGCCTCGGACATCCTGCACGAGCTGAGCAAGCACAAGCGGTTCGGCGTGGTCACCATGCAGGCCGAGGACGAGATCGCAGCGGTCGGCGCGGCGCTGGGCGCCTCCTACGGCGGCTCGCTCGGCGTCACCACCACCAGCGGCCCCGGCGTGGCGCTGAAGAGCGAGACCATCTCGCTGGCCGTCGCACTGGAGCTGCCGCTGGTCATCGTCGACGTCCAGCGGGCCGGGCCGTCCACCGGCATGCCCACCAAGACCGAGCAGGCCGACCTCAACATGGCGCTGCACGGCCGGCACGGCGAGGCGCCGGTCGCCGTGATCGCCCCGAAGTCGCCGGCTGACTGCTTCCACGCGGCGCTGGAGGCCGCCCGGATCGCGCTGACCTACCGCACCCCGGTGATCCTGCTGTCGGACAACTACGTCGCCAACGGTTCCGAGCCGTGGCTGCTGCCCGACGTCGAGTCCCTGCCCGACCTGCGGGTGGAGTTCGCCACCGCGCCCAACGGCGAGGACGGCAGCACCTTCCTGCCGTACCTGCGGGACCCGGAGACCCTGGCCCGGCCGTGGGCCGTCCCCGGCACGCCGGGGCTGGAGCACCGGATCGGCGGCCTGGAGAAGGCCGACAAGACCGGCGACATCTCGTACGACCCGGCGAACCACGACTTCATGGTGCGCACGCGCGCCGCCCGGATCGAGACGATCCCGGTGCCGGACGTCGAGGTGGAGGACCCGGACGGCGACGCCCGGGTGCTGGTGCTCGGCTGGGGCTCGACGTACGGCCCGATCGGCGCGGCCTGCCGGGGCCTGCGCCAGCGTGGGCTCTCCGTGGCCCAGGCGCACCTGCGGCACCTGGCTCCGATGCCGGCCAACCTCGGCGAGGTGCTGCGCTCCTACGACCGGGTGGTCATCCCCGAGATGAACCTCGGCCAGCTCGCCCACGTGGTCCGGGCCAAGTACCTGGTCGACGCGATCGGCTACAACCAGGTCCGCGGCCTGCCGTTCACCGCCGCCGAGCTGGAGACGATGCTGGAAGAGGTCCTGAAGAATGTCTGAGCCCGTCGCCCTGAAGCTCACCGCCAAGGACTTCAAGTCCGACCAGGAGGTGCGCTGGTGCCCCGGCTGCGGCGACTACGCCATCCTGGCGGCCGTCCAGGGCTTCATGCCGGAGCTGAACATCCCCCGCGAGAACATCGTCTTCGTCTCGGGCATCGGCTGCTCGTCCCGCTTCCCGTACTACATGAACACCTACGGGATGCACTCGATCCACGGCCGCGCCCCGGCGATCGCCACCGGGCTGTCGGTGTCCCGGCCGGACCTGTCGGTCTGGGTGGTCACCGGTGACGGCGACGCCCTCTCCATCGGCGGCAACCACCTGATCCACGCGCTGCGCCGCAACGTCAACCTCAAGATCCTGCTGTTCAACAACCGGATCTACGGGCTGACCAAGGGGCAGTACTCGCCCACCTCCGAGGTTGGCAAGATCACCAAGTCGACTCCGGCCGGCTCGGCGGACGCCCCGTTCAACCCGCTGTCGCTGGCGCTGGGCGCGGAGGCCACCTTCGTCGCCCGCACCATCGACTCCGACCGCAAGCATCTCCAGTCGGTGCTGCGGGCCGCCGCGCAGCACTCCGGCTCGGCCTTCGTGGAGATCTACCAGAACTGCAACATCTTCAACGACGGCGCGTTCGACCAGCTCAAGGAGCCGGCCACCCGGGACGACCACCTGATCCGGCTGGAGCACGGGCAGCCGATCACGTTCGGCTCCGCCGGGCAGTTCTGCGTCGTCCACCCGCCGGGCGGGTTCGGGCTGGAGGTCCGGGAGACCGCCAACACCCCGACCGAGGAGATCGTGGTGCACGACGCCACGGTCACCGACCCGGCGTACGCGTTCGCCCTGTCCCGGCTGCCCGGGCCGGACCTGCGCAACACCCCGATCGGCGTGTTCCGCGCCGTCGACCGCCCGTCGTACGACAGCGTCGTGCAGGAGCAGGTGGCCACCGCCAGGGCGAAGGTCACCGAACCCTCGGAGCAGCAGCTCGCCGGCCTGCTGGCCAGCGGCGACACCTGGACGATCCTCTGATCAGCTGACCGCGACCGACGACGGCGGCCGTCCCCACACCGGGGGTGGCCGCCGTCGTCGCGATGTCAGGGGGTGGAGGTGCTGGCCGCCGCGATGTCAGGGGGTGGAGGTGCTGGCCGTCGGACGGTCGTCGCGGACGTGCACCAGCATGTCGCCGGTCTCGATGACCGCGCCGGCCTTGTCGGCCAGGGTCACCACCTTGCCCCGGCGGACCAGCGCGATCACCAGCGACTCCAGCTCCCGTGGCGACTTGCCCACCTCGTGCCGCTCGGCCGAGCGCATCGCCAGCGCCATGCCCTGGCCGGGGGTGAGCAGATCCTCCACCACGTCGATCAGCGGTGGCGCCGAGGTGGACAGGCCCAGCAGCCGGCCGGCGGTGGCCGAGGAGACGATCACGTGGTGGGCGCCGCTCTGCCGCAGCAGCGGGGCGTTCTCCGCCTCCCGGACGGCGGCGATGATGCGGACCTGGCCGGCGGTGAGCTGCCGGGCGGTGAGCGCCACCAGCACCGAGGCGTCGTCACTGTCAGTCGCGATGATCACCGCCTTGGCGTTGCGGACGTGCGCCTCCTCCAGCACCGACGAGCGGGTGGCGGACCCCTCTATCGCGACCAGCCCGGCCGAGGTGGCCTGCCGCAGTGCGGCGCCACTGCGCTCCACCACCACGATGCGGGACTTGTCCAGCCCGTTCTCCAGCAGCGCGGAGACCGCGCTGCGGCCCTTGGTGCCGTAGCCGCAGATGATGACGTGGTCCTTCACGGTCCTCCTCCACCGACCCAGACGACGGCCGGTCCGGTACTGCTCGGTCAGGACTTCCAGGGTGGTGCCGACCAGGATGATCAGGAAGAGCACCCGGGCCGGGGTGATGAACACCACGTTGACCAGCCGAGCCTCCTGGGAGGCCGGGACGATGTCGCCGTACCCGGTGGTGGAGAGCGACACCACCGCGTAGTAGAAGCAGTCGAGCAGGGTGAGGCCGTCCTCGTTGGCGTCGCGGTAGCCGTCCCGTTCGAGGTAGACCACGGCGACGACGGCGCACACCAACCCGACGGCTGCGGCCACCCGGAGGCTGAGCGCGCTGAGCGGCCCCCGCCGCTGCGCCGGGAAATGGATCACCGCTGGACCTGTCCCGACCTCGCCGTCGCCTGCACGAGCACAACATAGCGGTTGATGGCGCCCCCGCACGCCGGGGTGTCGACCGGGGGCGGCCGGCCGGGCCGGCGGCGGGCATGATGGTGGGTGTCCGGGACGCCCACGAGGAGGCCCCATGTCGTTGCTACGGCGGGTGATCGGCGGCGTGCTCCGCCGGGTGCGCCAGCGTCAGGGCCGTACGCTGCGCGAGGTGGCCGAGGCTGCCGGGGTCTCGCTGCCCTACCTGTCCGAGGTGGAGCGCGGGCGCAAGGAGGCCTCCTCCGAGGTGCTCGCCGCGATCTGCCGCGCCCTCGGGATCAGCCTGTCGGACCTGCTGGAGGAGGCCCGCGACGACCTGCGCCGGGTCGAGCGGCGGGTGCCGGCCGAGCCCCGGGCGGCGCTGGCCCGGCTGGACCGTGCACCGGCCGCCCGCGAGGATGCCGGCCCGCGCCTGCGGATCGGTTTCCACGCCGGCACCCCCACTCCCGAGCCGCGCGCCGCCATGCCCGTCACCGGGTCCGCACCGGTGGCGGCCGGGCGGCTGCTCCGGCTGGGCGGGCCGGCATCGACGGCCGGCGGCCGGCTGTTGCACGTCGGCGGGGCGGACGCCGGGGCCCTGCCGCCGGTGGGCCCGACCGCTCCGTGCCCGGATGCGCCGCTCGGCGGGGCGGAGCTGCGGGTCCGGCTGCTCGCGCCCGCCGGGCGCTCCGGTCCGCGTACTCCCAGGATGCTGGCCCGGCGACGGACCCGCGCGGGCCGGCGGCGGCTGCTGACCGCCCGGTAGGCCCCGGGCGGTTCTGCCCTCGGCGGATCTGCCGGCGGCAGAACCGCTGGGACAACGACCGTCTCCCGGCGCACGCTGGAGGCGCCGGTTCGCCGGGCGGATCCCGTCGCCCGCCGGCAACGTGGAGGGTGGTCACGATGGTCGGGTACGACGTGCGGATGCTGGACGGCGGGCAGGCGTCCTTCGGTGACCAGGTCTTCGAGCGGCTGCTGAGGGAACGGATCGTCTTCCTCGGCACGGAGGTCACCGACGCCTCGGCCAATCAGATCTGCGCCCAGATCCTGCTGCTCGCCGCCGAGGACAGCAGGCGGGACATCTACCTCTACATCAACTCGCCAGGCGGCTCGGTGAGCGCCGGCATGGCCGTCTACGACACGATGCGGTACGTGCCCAACGACGTGGCCACCCTGGCTCTGGGGTTCGCCGGTTCGATGGGGCAGTTCCTGCTCTGCGCCGGGACGGCCGGGAAGCGCTTCGCGCTGCCCCACTCACGGGTCATGATGCACCAGCCCTCCGGCGGGATGGGTGGCACGGCTGCCGACATCACCATCCAGGCCGAGAACATGCTGCACGTCAAGCGGACCATGCAGGAGCTGATCGCCCGGCACAGCGGGCGCACCCTCGACGAGATCCAGCGCGACTGGGACCGGGATCGCTGGTTCACCGCCGAACAGGCCCGCGAGTACGGCCTGATCGACCGGGTGATCAGCCACGCCGACCAGCTCGGCGACTGACCGGTCCGCTTCCCCGGAGCGGCTTGCCTCCCCCGCCGGCGAAGTTTGATTTTCCGCTGCTGTCGGATGCCGACGGGCGGGTGGCCCAACCCCGCCGGGGGGAGAGAGAACGACGGCCGGCGGGACGTCCCGCCGGCCGTCCCGCCGGCCAGGTCAGGGCAGGTCGACGTACTCGCCGAGGAAACCGCGGGCGCTGCCGGTGTCCAGCCGGTACACCACGTTGGTGGCGTAGCAGGGCGCGTCACCGGTGACCGTGGTGGCGGCGAGCACCCGCTGCCCGTCGACGGTGACGAAGTTCGGGCCGCCGGAGTCGCCGTAGCAGGCGCCGCCGTAGCCCCGGGACTCGTTCATCGCCAGCCGGACCCAGGTCTTGTTGAGCGCGTTGAAGCCGACCTCGGCCTTCATCCGGACGCCGCCGCCCGGGTGGACGTGACCGCCCGGGCCCCGCTCGGCCTCCTCGGTGCCGTAGCCCATGACCTCCCACCGTGCCGTGTCGAGCGCCCGGGAGCCCAGGGCGTCGAGCTGACCGGCGGTGGGGAGCGTGGCCGGGGCGAACGACCAGCGCTCGGCCAGCGTGGCGGCCTGGGCATCGTCGAACTCGATCACCGCGATGTCGTGCGAGTCGGCGGAGTTGCCCGGGTAGGCGGGGCTGGTGTGTGCGGTGCCCTCTACACCGACCCGGGCCGCGATCTGCGCCGGGGTGAGCCCGGCGGCCGCGGCGGCGTCCAGCTCACCCTGCACGTCCTGGGCCAGCGAGACGTAGAAGCGCACGCCGGGCGTCCAGCCGGTGGTGCAGTGGGCGGCGGTGAGGAAGGTGTTCCGGTCGACCATCGTGCCGGTGCAGTACCAGTCGACGACATCCGGCGTGGCCGGGTCGCCGTCGCGGTCCCACAGGGCGACGAGCGCGCCGACCTCGGTGCGCTCGGGTGCCGGCACGGCGTTGTACGTGTTGATCGCCGACGCCGGGGCGGCGCCGGCCAGCGCCACGGCGAGCGCCGCTGTGGAAAGCGTGGCGAACAGAGTGGTGCGACGCAAAGGGTCCTCCGGATCACTGACGTGGATACGCGGGCATCGTGCCCGGGCAGCGGGCGGACGCGCCCCCTCGATCGTGTCCGCCGACCGTCACGCAGAAGCCGCGACCCACGGGCTGCGATGCCATCAGAGCCTATGCCGGGAGCGGGGCGCCGCGCGCCGCGCGCGGGCGTAGCGCTTTTCCGCCAGTTCCCGTTACATCGTCCGACGTCGTCGTCGGGGCGCTCTCGCCGTTCCACGTTGGTGTTCGCACGGCAGCGCCGGCATCAGCAGCGGAGCGGCCCGGGCCCCACCGCGCCCGGCCGCTCCAGCGGGCGAAGTCGCCGTTCGTACCGACACCCTGAGGTGGGGCGGGGCAGCGTCATCGGGGGACGCCGGTCGGGCGCTCGACGTCGCCACGAAAGCCCTGGCGGGAACCGACAGCGCCGACCGGGCGCAGGATCGGAGGACGAAGTCGGGTGCTCCACAGCGCCCAGGCGATGAACAGCGCCTGGAATGGCAGGCGCAGCCATGGGTACCAGCCACCGGGCTGACCGTCGACGTCGATGCCGGCCACTGCGACGTAGACGTTACCGGGGAACACGGCGATCAGGTACGCCGCAAGCGCGAGACCGACCGACGGGCGCCACTGACCGCGCACCACCACCAGCGCCACACCGAGCCCGATCTCGATCAATCCGGTGATGACGATGAGCGCCTCAGCGGCGGGCGTCCACGCAGGCAGGTGTTGCAGGAACGGCGTCGGCGACACGAGATGGGCCACCCCTGCGACCACCATGGCGACGGCCATGCCGATCCGTGCCGTCGACCGAGCGTCGAAGCGGTGAGAAACCAGTTGGACCACCGCGGCGAGCAGGGTCGCGATGGCCAACACAACGAAGAAGATCATCTAAGGACTCCGACCGAGACTCAACTTGACACTGCAAAGATGCGCCTCGGAGGCGCAACTTGTCAATGAAAAGATGGTGGTTGGTGGCGGTGACGGTCAGCATGCCGACCCACCGGCGCACGTCTTTCCGGTGGCCCAGCAGTCTGCGGTCGCCCCCTCATGAGGGGGTAGCCCACCCGGACGCGTCGGGTAGAGTAATAATTGTACGCGTACGAAAAAGGCGGGAGAGCGATGGGAGGCATCCAGTCCGATGTGGCGGCCGGGCAGTCCACGCCGTCATCGGGAGCCCTTTTCCCGGCGCTACAGCCTGCGAGCACCGGACAGCTCCTGCGTCCGCACGTCACGAGGTTCGCGGTCGTCGCCATCCTGCAGGTCATCGGCGCCGTCGCGGGATTGGCGCCGCTGCTGGCGGTTGTCGAGCTGGGCCGTGTCCTGCTGTCGCCCGGCCCGGTCGACCGGGCCCACATCTGGACCGTCGTGACGCTGGGCGCGGTCGGCCTGTTCGTCCGGCTGGTGTTCACCGCCGCGTCGGCAGGGCTCGGCCACATTCTCGACGGCAAGGTGCAGCTCTCGCTGCGTCGGGAACTTGCCGCCAGCCTCGGGCGCGCGCCCATCGGCTGGTTCTCCCGCCGCCGCAGCGGGGAGTTGGCGAAGGTGGTCGGCGAGGACGTCAGCGCCGTACACCCGTTCATCGCCCACGCCCCCGGCGAACTCGTCTCCGCGTTCGTCGTACCGCTGGTGTCGCTGGTCTACCTGCTTACCGTCGACTGGCGACTCATGCTGATCACCTTGATCCCGGTACTGCTGGCCATCGCGCACGTTCCGTTGCTGATGACCTCGGCGCGCACGGGCGAACAGAAGGACTTCGACGCGGCGATGGGCCGGCTAGCCAGCTCCGTCGTCGAGTTCGTGCAGGGCATCTCCGTGGTCAAGGCGTTCGGCGGCGCCGAGCGCGCCCACCGTAAGTTCCTCACCGCCGCCGACGACTTCGTCGACATCTTCACCCGCTGGGTGCGCGGCGTCTCCGCGGTCGCCGCCGGGATGCAACTGGCGCTGTCGCCGCCCTTCGTGCTGGGGGTCGTGCTGCTCGGCGGCACGGTGCTGA
This sequence comes from Micromonospora sp. KC606, assembly GCF_004348675.1. Taxonomy (GTDB): domain Bacteria; phylum Actinomycetota; class Actinomycetes; order Mycobacteriales; family Micromonosporaceae; genus Micromonospora. The sequence goes on from NZ_SMKN01000040.1 coordinate 13,652, forward strand.
TCACGTCCGGCGGCATGGCCGCGGCCGACCTGCTGCCCTTCCTGCTGCTGGGGCTGGGCCTGACCGCACCCGTCGCGGCCCTCGGTCACGGCTTCGACGACATGCGGGCCGCCGGGCGCGCGGTCGGCCGCATCCGCGAGGTCCTCAAGGTGGGGGCGCTGCCGGAGCCCGCGTACCCCGTCGCCCCGCAGGACGATCGGGTCGAATTGCACCACGTCCGGTTCGGCTACGACGGCGGCCATGAGGTGCTGCGCGGGGTCGACCTGGCGCTTGAGCCGGGCACGGTCACCGCGCTCGTCGGGCCGTCCGGCAGCGGGAAGTCCACCCTGGTCCAGCTGCTGGCGCGGTTCTTCGACCCCACCGACGGATCGGTCCGCCTCGGCGGCGTCGACCTGCGCGACATCGGCAGCAGGGAGCTCTACCGCAGGGTCTCCTTCTTCCTCCAGGACGTCCGCCTCCTGCGCGCGTCGGTCGCGGACAACATCGCGCTGGCGGTCCCGCACGCGAACCTCGACGACGTGGTGCGTGCCGCCCGGCTGGCGCACATCCACGACCGCATCCTCGAACTACCCCGCGGCTACGAGACCGTGCTCGGCGAGGAGGTCAAGCTCTCCGGCGGCGAGGCGCAGCGCATCGCGATCGCGCGCGCCCTGGCGGCTGACACACCCGTCCTGGTGCTCGACGAGGCGACCGCCTTCGCCGACCCGCAGACCGACCGGGCGGTGCGCCAGGCCCTGGCGATGCTGCGCGACCGGACTGTCCTGGTCATCGCCCACCGCCTGGAGACCATCGCCGACGCCGACACCGTCGTGATGCTGGAGGACGGAACGGTCGTCGAGCGCGGCAGGCCCACCGACCTGCTCGCCGAGAACGGAAAGTTCGCCGCGTTCTGGCGGACCCAGCACCCCACGGTCGCCGACGACAGCGAAACCCGCGGTGGCGTACCGCAAGGAGACCAGACCTGATGATAACGATGCTGCTGCGCGTGCTCGGCGACGAGTTCGCCAAGCCGATGCGCCGCACTGTCGCCCTGATGACCACGACCGCCGTAGTGGAGGGTCTGCTCTACGCGCTGCTGGTTCCCGTGCTGCGGGCTCTGTTCGGGAAGACACCGTCGGACGCCTGGCCCTGGCTGATCGCGTTCGCGGCCTCCGTCGCGGTCTACGCGGTGCTGCGCCACACCAGCGACCTGTCCGGCATGCGCGTCGGGACCACGATGCTGCGGGGCATGTACCACCACCTCGGCGAGCACCTCGCGCGGCTGCCCATCGGCTGGTACAACGCCGCCCGGGTCGGCGAGGTGTCCGTCATGGCCAGCCGCGGCCTGCTCGCCGCGATGGGCGTGGCCGCGCACCTGCTGGCGCCGTTCATCTCCGCCTGCGTGACCCCGTTGACGATCGTCGCTGTGATGATGGTGTTCAACTGGCAGCTGGGGCTGGCCGCGCTGGTCGCTGCGCCGCTCGTGGTGGCCATCCAGGTCTGGACCGCACGGTCGATGGCTGCCAAGGACGCCGAGAACGCCGAGCGCAGCAACGAGGCCAGCGCCCGGATCATCGAGTACCTGCAGGCCCAGCCGGTGCTGCGGGCGGGCGGGCGCAGCAGCGAGCGGTTCTCTCTGCTCGACGGCGCGCTACAGGGCGTCGAGCGGGCTTCCCGCCGCCAGACGTTGTCGGTGCTGCCCGGTGCGGTGGGCATGACGCTCGCGGTGCAGGGTGCCTTCACCACGCTGCTGGTCCTGGGGACCTACCTCGCGCTCGGCGGCGGCATCGGCGTCGCGGAGGTCCTGACGATTTTCGTGCTGGCCGCACGCAGCGCGGACCCGTTGCTGTCCCTGTCGGACATCGGCGGCAAACTCCGCGGCGCGCGCGCCGAACTGGACCGGCTCGACAAGGTGCTGCGCAGCGAGCCGCTTCCCGAGGCGACCCAGCCGGTCCAGCCGAAGCGATCCGATCTGGAGTTCGACGCTGTCACCTTCCGCCACGGTGACCGCGTGGTGCTCGACGGTCTGTCGTTGTCGGTACCGCAGGGCCAGCGGCTGGCCGTCGTCGGGCCGTCCGGCGCGGGCAAGAGCACCCTGCTGCAGTTGCTCGCCCGGTTCTACGACGTGGACGGGGGCGCTGTGCGCGTGGGCGGTGTCGACGTACGCGACGTCGACCCCGAAGTGTTGATGGCCCAGATCGCCATCGTCTTCCAGGACGTCTACCTCTTCGACGGCACCATCGAGGAGAACGTACGGCTCGGCCGCCCCGACGCCAGCGAGGCCGAGGTCCGGGTCGCGGCGACCGCCGCGCGGCTGGACGAGGTCGTCGAGCGGCTGCCCGGCGGGTGGGCCGCGAACGTCGGCGAGGGCGGTGCGCTGCTCTCCGGTGGCGAGCGCCAGCGGGTCTCGATCGCCCGGGCGCTGCTGAAGAAGGCACCGGTCGTGCTGCTCGACGAGGTAACCTCGGCGCTGGACCCGGTGAACGAGGCGGCCGTGCACGACGGCATCGAGCGCCTGGTGGCGGGCCGGACGGTCGTGATGGTCGCGCACCGGATGCGGACCGTCCAAAACGCCGACCGCGTCGCCTTCGTCGACGGCGGGCGGGTCATCGAGGAGGGCAGCCACGACGAGCTTTTGCGCCGCGGCGGCCGCTACGCCGACTTCTGGAACATCTCCATGTCACCCGTCGGGAGTGAATAAGCCGGTCGATGGCTTGCCCCCGGCGCGGTTCCACCTGACTATGATCGCTCCTTCTGCTCCGGTTTCCGCTGTGCCCGCAGGCGCCGGCTCGCCTACCGGTCTTCGAGCTTTGCCGGGCCGTGGTCGGGCAGCAGCCCGTTGACGATTGCCGTCAATGCCTGCCGGTGGGTGTCCCGGGCGTTGAGCTCGGCCCAGCGTCCGGCGACGGACGCCAGCCGCGGGTGCGTTGCGGTCGTCAGCCGTGCGACGACCTGGTCCTGGTAGACCATGCCCGTCCGGGCGCGACGGCGGTTGCTGGTCACGCGGACGATCAAGTTCCCGAGGATGTAGAACCAGATCGTGCGGTAGACGTGGACGGCCCCGTCGGCGGAGTAGCCGTAGTCGACGGCGGCTCCCACCATCACCTCCACAATCCACAGGGCGGAGGGGGCGATGAGGTCGTCGCCGGTCAGCACCTCGATGATCCACGGGCGCTCCGCGAGCAGTTCGTAGAGCAGAATCGAGGCCGCGACAAGCCGTTCACGGGGATCGGCGGGGAACTCGGGCCGGGGCATGGTCCGGGCCTGCGACTCCAGCACATGCACGAGGAGATCGTCCTTGTCGCGCACGTGGTGGTAAAGCGCCATCGGCGCGGTGCCCAGTTCGTTCGCCAGGCGCCGCATCGACAGCTTCTCCAGGCTCTCGGTCTGCAAGATCTGAGTTGCCGCGGCGATGATCGCGTCCAGGGACAGGCGCGGTGGTCGACCGACGCCCCGTTTGTGGGGTTCCTCAGCGGGCATCTCTCCATCCTCCAGTACGCGGTCCCGCTGGTGTCCGACGGTGCCGGTGAGACCGGGCCCGGATGTGAGGAACAGGGATGGTTTTGCACGGACGGCTGCAAACGGCGACTCCGGGTGGCATCCGGCTGCACAGGTCGGCTGATCCACGCGGGAACGTCCTGCTACCCAGATAGTGTTCTTGCTGATCTTCGAGGTGCCCCGGCAGGATTCGAACCTGCGACACACGGCTGTCGACCGACGCCCTCGCGGCCTTGTCATCGATCGTCAAGACAGCTTTGGCCTGCACAAACACAGCCAGCCGTCGATCACTACTTCTCGTTAGTGGTCAACGCCCGGCACGGGTTTTCGGGGGGTAAACGAGGGCTGTCCCGTTCGCCGGCGGGGAGCGGGACGGAACGATCGCGCAGGCGGCGCCCCACCGGGGCACTTTTTGGGTAGTTGACGCCCGAATCTGTCGGTGTTGTTTACCCAATCGCACTTTGACATGGACAAACGTCAATCAGACTTCGAGCGAATCCGATGCGAGGTTCGACCCCTCCTGAGACGCGCGGGAATCAGCAGGCGCGCGGCCAGGCAACTGCTACTGATTCTCGGCTCTCGTTGTCGTCGCCGTGTAGGGCGCGGCTACCGACAGCGGTAGTGCCCGTACCGGCCCAGTAGTCGGACGTCGCCTCCATCGCCACCGGTTCGACCTGCTGGTCACGCAGCCACTGCGCTAGCCGCAGCAACTCCGACATCGCCGTGGCGTACTCGCCTATCTCCTGCAACCGCCTACCCGGGCTGGTGGCGTGTGGCCCGTACGCGAGACTGCGTAGATTTCCGTGTTTGACCTGGGCGTGGTCCTTCCCGGACAGGACGTTGATCCTGTCCGGGAAGGACCACGTCATGGCAGACAAGAAGAACGCTGTTCAACTTCCGCAGCCGACGGCGGCGGAGGTGGAGTTCGCTCAGCAACTGGTAGAGCGGGCGAAGGCCGACGGGGTGGCGCTGGTCGGGCCGGATGGTCTCCTCGCGGGGATCACGCGCACCGTCCTCGAATCGGCCCTCATGCTTCCATCCTCAGGGCTTTCGGCTATGCGAGCGCGACATCTGCGAGCTCTGCCCGTCGGGGCCAAGCTGGGCGAAGTAGGGACCCTATCGACCGTCACCCGCCGGCCGGCTCCGCGCACCGTCAGTTCGAAAGAGCGCGCTCAACGGGCCGTGATGCCCGAAACGTCGGCGGTCGGCGGCAGCGTTGGGTGCCGCTCGTGCCCCCCTCATGACCGCTGGGCGCCACGGTTACTGGCCCGTGGATGGCCCGTCGCGGTGAAACGCGGACCGGGGCCGCCCCCGCAGAAGCGGCCCCGGCACCGGCAATTTCAGTTGAGTCGATCGGTCCAGGCAGTGTCGAGGATTACCTGGTACGAGCTGATCCGTACCGGCGAGAGGGTTAGCCGCTCGTGGGCGAGCAGTTCGCCGGTGTTGGGGTCGAAGATCAGGAGGGACTGCGCGTTGTTGTCGCGGTCGTCGAAGGTGATGGCTACACCCTTACGGCCGGCTCGATCGGTGACCTCTCCCCGCCACAGGAACCCGGGCACTTCGGCAAGGACTCGCAAGATCTCGGCGCGCGTCTGACGCGGAACGACATACCGCCCGTACACCATGCTGACTTCGTTGCTGACGGCGCCGGCACCGAACCTGACCTTGAGCAGGTCGTTCAGCTGTGCTCGACCCGACGGCAGCGGCGCGAGGTCCATCGGTGGCAGCGGAAAGCTGTCAGGCGCGTGGGTGGCTGAGGCGGCAGCCTTCGGCTTGAGGTTGCGCTGCCAGTAGTTCCGGGACTCCTGGTCCGGATACTGAGGCTCGAGTTGAACCGTAACCTGCTGACCGGTCCCGTCGACCGCCTGCCAGACCTTGGTATCGTCCGCGAAAGCAACGTGGTGGCGACCGTCGGCAGACGTCATCACTGGGTCGCCCCACGTCTTCGTGTGGTGGTACATGTACCGGCCGGTGCGGTTGTCGTACTCCGTGGTAGCGAGCCTGCTCGCCAGCGCGCGCAACTGGCTTCCCGCAGCACCGGCACCAGAGCCATAGGCCACCGGCACGAGCACCACCCCCGGATCCGCCCCGGGCGGACTGGCGATCTGCGAGGTGTCCGGGCCGTTCGGGCCGAAGGTCTGGGCGATTGCTACGGCGCCGACCGCTACGGCCAGCGTCCCGGCCGTCAGAACCAGCCTGCGGGTCGGGCGTGCCTGACGGCGAGGGGCGACCGGCTCGGCGATAGCCTCCGCGCGGTTGATCAGGTCGTGTGCCGACAGCCGGGGCGGTGCGATGGTGCTGTGCCGGGCCGGGTCAATCGGCTTGAGGAGGGCACGCGTTCGCTGTTCTCCGAACATCACATAGCCTTTCGAGGACTAGCCAGCACCGGCTGCTGCGCCGGGGATCCAGATCGGTACGACATCGCGTCGTTGAGGCGTCGACGGGCGCGGTGCAGGCGAACTGCGGCGGTGGTGCGGGTACAGCCGAGGACCTGAGCGGCCTCGGAAACGGTCAACTCCTCCCACCCGACCAGCCGGAGGATTTCCTGATCGAGGTCGGCGAGGGTGAACAGAGCGGCCTGGAGATCGGCTACGCCCACGGTCGCGTCGGCACCGGACACGCCCGGCTTCTGCAGGAGGTTAGCGTCGGTCATCGGTAGTACATCTGGCGTACCTCTCCGCGCTCGCCATTCGTTCGCGAGCAGGCGCCGAGCCACCCCATACAGCCACGGCAGGCTGCGGTCCGGAACCTCGCGGCGACGCCGCCAGGCGATGACGAACACCTCCTGAGCGAGTTCAGCCGCCGCTTCGATATCGGCGAGCCGACGCTGGCCGTACCTCTGAACCTGTCCGTAATCGGCCGCGTAGACCCTGGTGAACCAATCCTCATCGCGTTTTCCCGGTGGACCCATCCAAAACTCCTGCCTGGTTGACGAACTCTCACCCTGGCTTGTGTCACCACCGGCCCAATGATTACCGCCAACCGCCTACCAGAGCCTCACCCCGCAGTGCCCCTGCCCGGCGGAAACAGCTCCACCAGGTGCGATCCTCGACGGACTCCCACACGCTCAGCGCCTGACCGCACTCCTTGCGGCTCAAGTTCCCTGCGAATTCAAGCGAATCTCTGAGGAGGGCCGGGGTTCGGGGCGGAGCACCGAGGTCTTCAGGTCCTGGTCGTCCCCAAGCGCGGCCGGCCGGGCCGGCCGATGCCGGCCGGAGGTCGCCAGCAGGCCGGGGCCGGGCCGGCGCGGCCCGCTTGCGGGCCGCCCTGACACCGCACGGCTGCGAACAGCCGCCGGGGTTTCGGCAACCGCTGCTCCCCTCTCCCCTGCTGCCTGACCACTCGGAGGAACGAACCCCCATGGAAGGCGAGCTGTTGACCGTTCCGGAAGTCCTCGCCGTGCTCAACGGTGTGTCGCGGCGGACCTTCTACCGCTGGCGGGAGCTGGGCATCGCCCCGGAGTGCATCAAGCTGCCCAACGGTGAGCTGCGCATCGAGCGGCGGGACCTGCGTGCGTGGCTGGAACAGCACCGGGAGGCGGCGTGAAGTCGCGCGAGGTGCGGATCCGGGGGATTCAGGTCAACGCCCTGGCGGGTCGCAAGAAGTCGTACACCGTTCGGTGGGTGGTGGGGACGGGGCCGAAGTCCCGGACGTTCGGTACCCGGGCGTTGGCGGACAACTTCCGGTCGGATCTGATGCAGGCGGCGAACCGGGGTGAGGCGTTCGACGGTGACTCCGGTTTGCCTTGGTCGATGATGGCGCCGGTGGAGTCGGTGAGCTGGCTCGGCTTCGTCCGCCGGTACGTCGACATGCAGTGGCCGGGCGCGGCGGCCAAGTCCCGGGAGAGCACGACGGATGCGTTGGCGACCGTGACGGCTGTGCTGGTGCGGGATCTGGCCGGGCGGCCGGATCCGGCGTTGCTGCGGCGCGCGTTGCGGGAGTGGGAGTTCCCGCCCGCGTCTCGGCAACTCGATCGGCCGGTGGAGATGGCTGCCGCGCTGCGGTGGCTCGGCAAGGCGTCCCTGCCGTTGTCGGCGTTGGCGGAGGCCGCGGTGGTGCGTCCGGCGTTGGATGCCCTGGGGCTGACGATGGACGGGCGGCCGGCGGCGGCGTCGACGACCAGGCGGCGACGCTCGGTGTTCTACAAAGTCCTTCAGTACGCCGTGGAGCTGGAGCTGTTGGACTTCAACCCGGTCGACAAGCTGCGGGTCCGCTCGACCCGGCGGAAGGTGGCCGGTGAGGTCGACCGCCGGGTCGTGGTCAACATCCGTCAGGCGCGCGAGCTGCTGACCGGCGTGACGTACGTCGGCCGGCGCGGGAAGAACGGCCGGCGCGGTGAGCGGCTGGTCGCCTTCTACGCCTGTCTCTACTTCGCGGCGCTGCGGCCGAGTGAGGCGCTGGGCCTGCGGGAGCGTGACTGCCATCTTCCGGCAACTGGCTGGGGGCTGCTGACGGTGGAGAAGTCACGGCCGGCGGCGGGGAAGCGGTACACCGACAGCGGCGAGGTCCACGACGACCGAGGACTGAAGCACCGGGGCGACACGGAAGCGCGGGAGGTGCCGATCCCGCCGGAACTGGTGGCGATCCTGCGGGCGCACATCGACCGGTTCGGCGTCGGTGCCGACGGGCGGCTGTTCCGCAGCGACCGGGGCAACGTGGTGGCGGCGTCGACGTACTCCCGCGCCTGGGAGGAGGCGCGAACGCTGAGCCTGACCCCGGACCGGGTGGCCTCACCCTTGGCCGGTCGCCCCTACGACCTTCGGCACGCCGGGGTGTCGCTCTGGCTCAACGCCGGGCTGCCGGCACCGAAGGTCGCGCAGCGGGCCGGGCATTCGGTGGACGTGCTGCTCAAGGTGTACGCGAAGTGCATCGACGGCGACCGCAGCCGGATGAACGAGCGGATCGAGGCGGCGCTCAGCCGATGATGCCGCACCGTTCTCGGAACTCACTGAGCCACCCGCGCACCTGTGCATCGTCATGCAGGTACGGCTCATCCGGCCCGTGGTGCAGGTCGATGCCGGCGAGGATTCCGAGTGCCCACCAAGCGGCCTCGTCGACCTCGACGCCTTCCAGGTCGAGCATGGTCCGGGTGGCCCAGCGGTCCACCTCGTCACGCGACTGGCTGCCTGAGAGAATCGCTGCAAAACGCGCCTCCAGGTCAGCATGGCTGGGAGGGATCGGCTGCGCGGTCGTCACGGGCGCGATCCTGTCAGACCGACCTCCGCTACTGCTCGTCAAGACGGCTCTGACCTGCTCGGATGAGGCGGCACAAGCGTTCAAGATCATTGCACGTATTTTGCACGGAGGGCTGCAAACAGCGGCTACAGGTGGCATCCGGCTGCACAGGTCGACCCATCGACGCAAGAGCGTGCCCGCGGTTCAAACGCCGTTCTGGCTGATCTTCGAGGTGCCCCCGGCAGGATTCGAACCTGCGACACACGGTTTAGGAAGGCAGTAGCGCTTCGGTCGACGCACCTTGCCCGACCTGGGGCGGACTTGATTCCAGGCGGTGTTAACCGTTTGATCGTTCCGTGCATAGTCCGGATCTTGTAGACCGGCGACCGGGGGATCGCCGGACGGAGGACTGCTGTCAGACGAGAGTGTCGCGGAACGCTGCCATACCCAGTCGCCCGCGTGCAAGCATCTGCCAGCCGTCGTCCGACGCACGGAACTGATCCGGATCGCGCCTCACGCTGCCTCGCTGTTGCCGGGCGCCACTCCAGCCACCCTCCGCTATCGGGCCTTTCCACCGCGTTGCCAGTGAGTTACGGTCGTGCCTGTCTATCGTGGAGCTGCGGAGGACGCATGGCGCGACGCAAGGGCCTGATCGCTCAGATGCTCGACGCCCGCAAGCAGACCAAGAAGCTTGAGGCGCAAGCGGAGGCACGCAGGCACCGCGAGTTGATCGCCGAGCAAAAACGCCAGGAAGCGGAGGCTCACCGCGAGGCCAAGCAGGCCGAGGCAGCGGCAAAGAAGGCCGAGGCAGCACGCCTGCGGCAAGAAGTACAGGCGAAGCGCCTAGCCGACCAGGCTGCGGCGAAGGCGGCGCGAGAGGCTACCCAACGTGAGCGCGTTGAGGAACGACGCCGAGCTGCTGATACCCGCACAAAGGCACAGGAGGTAGCCGCCGCGAAGCGTCAGGCGGACCGGGAGGCACACGCCCGCAAGATCGCAGAGGCGGAGTTTCGGACCGAGGCCATCAGCACGAGGATCGCCGAGTACGCACAGCTACTAGCTCGGAGAAACCGGCGCGCCGCCGAGGCTACCCTCGAACTCAGGGCGGCCTTGTCGAACGGCGGTCCCACTGCCTTCGTCGAACGTCTACAACACGTCCTCGCTCAGTCACGCTACCCCGAGGGCCTGACGGGCAAGGTCGCCGCTCATTACGATCCTGTCTCTCGGGAACTGCTAATCGAGTACGAGTTGCCACTCCAGGATGTCGTGCCCACCGTCGTTGGCTATCGTTACACGACGGCGAAAGGCATGATGGCCATACCGCGTAACGAACCCGAGACCAAGAGGATTTACGGCAACCTCCTCGCACGACTAACATTGCGCACCATTGCCGAGGCTTTGGATGCCATCTCCCCGGACCTCGTATCTGGCATCATTTTTAACGGCTACGCCTCCACTAAGGACAAGGCGACTGGCCGCGCCATTCGCCCGCTGCTTATGAGCGTGGGTGCAGAGCGGGACAAGTTTGCGATGGTACAGCTCGATGAGCCGGAACTGGATCCGGTGTTGTGTCTTCGCAGCCACCTCAACGCCATTGTCTCCCCGCACCCGTACGACTTAGAAGGCGTTAGGCCGGTGATGTCGTTCGACCTTTCGAAGTACAAGTTCGTTGACGAGATGGATGTGGTCGCTTGCTTGGATAGCCGCACTGATCTACTCACGCTCTCTCCTGGAGAGTTTGAGCACCTCATCCGCCGGCTCTTCGAAGCCATCGGCATGAAGTCGTGGGTGACGCAGGCGTCAAAGGACGAAGGCGTCGACGGCGTCGCTGTCAACGAGGATCCGATCGTCGGCGGGCTTTGCATCATCCAAGCCAAGCGTTACAGCAAAATCGTCGGCCTTGAATCAGTCCACGCACTTGCCGGCGTTATGGATCATAAGCGAGCCGCCAAGGGTGTCCTCGTCACTACCTCCTGGGTTGGCAAGGCGAGCCGCGACTTCGCAGCCGCAAACGGACGCATCGAGATCATTGAGGGGCGCAATCTTAAACATATGCTGAAGGAGCACCTTGGCCTAGATGTCCTTATCGGTCTAGGAAAGCTTCCGCCGGGTTGGGACAGGGCAGACCTGGAGTAGGGGCATCCTCAGCTGGACCGGATGAGACGATCGTCAGCCGCCGGCTTATGCTTCCTCGCTGGGGCCACCGCCTGCGCAGCCGCCCGAGGACCCGCACCTGACCAGTGATACGAGTGACAGACGTCACGCTAGTTGCGCGGCGTGCCGTCTGATAACCCGCGCACACTGGCAGTTACGCTCGCGCAGGTCACTTCGTTGCGCGAGCGTAACTGCCGCGCATGTTCGTTCATGCTGAGCGAAGGTCATGAGAGCCCGAGACCGGCACCGAAGGGTCACTTCTCGTACGGTTTGCGGAGATTGCTCCGTCAAATGGTCCGCCAATCGGGCTTGACATCCCCGATAGGCTGGCGGTCGCTACGCGATGCAACGCACCCTCCGGGCCGCCAGCCTATCGGGGATGTCCTTGGTGTAGACCGAGCGCGCGGTTGCCGACGCCTCCGGCAGAGCCCCACCACCTGAGCGCTGAGGGCTACGACCCCTCCTAGGGCGGCGTCGCGCCCTCTGCGACTCATCGCTGTAGCCACACCCCCCGGACCACAGTATCGTTGGGCGTTAGGAGCATAGTGTTGCCGGGTACTACGGTACTACGGTACTCTAGCCACTGGAAGGGGGCCCCATGGCCGCTACGTCCGCTCCCATCAAGGTTGACGTTGGAACTGACCAGCTCATTTCTCACGCCGCCCACTTCCTGGGCAAGGCCAAGAAGGACGTCGTAGACGCAGCAGTCCGCGAGTACATCGAAGCACATCGCAATGAAATCAACGACGGCATCCGCGTAGCCTTAAGCCAGCTCGACGGATCGCCCAAGTCAGCCGTCTCACTACTCGCAGGCCTCTCGCCTGACCAGCTTGACGAGTATGGCGGGATGCCTGCGGAAAGCTGACCTTTCGTGTCTGGTGTCGGATGGGTTCGGGCATTAAGGTTGCCTAATGAGCAGCGAGGCCCAATCTGTCCGACCCACGAAGGTCTGCATTGAAGCCCTTGAACTGCGCACACCGCCTCTCAGCGTACCTCTCCTGGGCCTTGATCATCCTCTAGTCAAAGAGGCACAGCGCCTCCCCGAAGTACATGCCGCTGGAGGCGTGGAACGGATCCTGAGCCTAGCGGATCGGCTTTGGTTCAAGGTCAAGGTCAGTCGATGGCGCGGTGCTGCAACCCGGTTGCCTGAGGCTGAATCAACCACCTCCGAGCCACAAGCTCGCCTTGCCCCTTGGTGGTTGGGTGCGGGCGGGTACAGGCGAGAGGGTGACCCTAGTGACTTCTACGAAACGCTGGCGGCGACTGCCAATCGCGACGGTTCCTCAAATCGTTGGCTCCCTCAAGCCTGGGACTGGAAACGGCTTGAACTGGAGCACATTTATGCATGGGAACACGAAATCCGACGAATCGTTCGCGAACTGATCGCCCGATCCTTGCAGAACGGGTACGCCTATCAAGCGGAGTTTGAGCGCTACAAGGTAACCGCTCTGGCCCGTGCAGAAGATGGCGAGACCTACCTGCTCATCGGGACCGAGAATATCGCGGATCCGCGGGTCTTCGCGGTGATCATTAACGCCATCCCGGGCATCGACCATAGCAGTTGGATGCCAGAGCCTGAGGGAGTGAGAGGGCTCAAACCGGAACCCGGGGAAATCATCTGGTCAACCATCTTGCCGCCCGCAGTGGCCGCACAACTGCTGGACACCCTCCCGGACGACGACTGAGATCACTAGACGAGGCCGCCTGAATTGCCATCCCGTCTGCCGTCGACCCGCACTCCTGTGGAACGGGCCGCCGCCCGGCCCGCCACGTCAAGACGGCCTTGACGCCCGTACGGACGCTGGCGGGTCGGGCGGTGGTCTGCTCGGCTCGCCCGGGTCGACGGTGGGCGGGATGGCTCCCCTCCGCAACCACCCACGGACCGCGACCCGCCGACGGAGCCCCGGCCATCCTGGAGCCGGAGCGCCCCCGCCGGAGGCGCAGTAACCGCAACCCCGCGACCGCCGCCAGCTCGCCGACGCGGCCGGCGTGCGCTCCCCTACGCCGCGCGGGTGCTGGCCGCGCGGCCCGGCCGGCTGCCGGCCCACTACCCCACTGGCCAACGGCCTGTCGTTCTGCGGCGGCCCACCGGGCTTTCCGCTGTCCGCGCCAGCCGCCGGGCGTGTTGCGTGGCCGGAGTCGGAGCGCCAGCGGAGCGACGGACGCGCGCCCTGGCGGCGGCGCGTGCGGCCCGTTGCGGGCCGCCTTGAAGACGTACAGAAACTTTGAACCACTTCGCCGGCAGCCGGCCTGTCGTGTCCCGCCTGATGCTTGACACCGGTGTCCCACCTGATGCTTGACATGATCGCTGTGGCCAGCGTTTGTCGGTGGTGAGCTAAGCCTCCAGCGGCTCCCAGCGCTTGATGACAACCGGGTCAGCATGCGGGGCCGACCATACCTGCAGTCGAAGTCGCTCCATGGTCGCCGGATCATCGTCGGAATCGATGCCGTGACGTTCTGCTTCGGCCAGGTTGCTTCTCGCGGCTCGTACACGAACCGGTCCCGCCGCTACCCCGAACCGCGCAGCCTCCGGCTCGTAGTCGGTGCAGCCCATAACGACGAGTCGGCCCGAGGTTACGTGCAGGCTTCCCTCCACCACGTGGTCGAACTCCGCGCTGTCGTCTTCAGGCGCTGCCTTCAACACCTGCAAGGCCACGGCCACGTTGACGTTGACGCTGGTGCCGACCGCCATGGCATCCGTGGCGACGGCAAGGCGGTCACGCACGGCCTCTTCGGTCCAAGCATCCCCAAGATCGGTCACGCAGCCGTCATCGAACAGGTGAATCTGGTAGTAGTCCGCGAAGAGCTCCAGCTCCGTCGAGATCAAGGCACCCTCCCAGTCTTCGTGCCCTGCGAAGTCTCGCCGCAGACCAAGGCCGACTGTCAGCATCTGGTGGGACGAAAACGTCAAGCATCAGCTGGGACTAGACACGCCGGCAGCCGGCCGGCCTCTACCTCGTCGCTGCTCGGCTGCCTCGAACGGCTTGGTCGATCAACCTGGCGGCGACGTCCGGAGAAGACTTCGACGTGTCGATGGTGAGATCGGCGTCAGCCACCGCTTCTGTCTCATCCCATGCCCTGAGGCGTTCTTCGACGTCGCCAGTCTGTCGCTCGACAATGCGGCGTACCGCAACGTCCCGTGGACAGGCAAGCGCAACTACGGTCCACCGGGCGCCAGAGAATGCTTTCAGTACGGCGTCAACCGCATTGACCTGGCCGACGTGCACCACGGGGATTCGCTCCTGGAGCTGGGCACGCAAGCCGGGTTGGTCGATGACATACACGGCCCCATACCGTCGGTTCTCCCACACCACATCGCCGGAGGCGCGCAGAGCGGCCAGCTCGGCAACGGTGCTCATGCGGTAACCCACGGTGCGGCCCGGTCCGGCCTTAAGACGCCGGAACTGCTGATACTTGTCGTTGAGCTTGTGCAGGGCGGCTGTCACCGTGTCCTTGCCAGAGGCGGGCGGACCGTAGAGGATCACGCCGCGCATCATTCGAACTCCAACCCCATAAGCGACTTGACGAGCGCTTCGGCCTGGTCCTGTAGGGGTCTGGCTGAGGTGCAGTTGTTGACGACAACGTGCTCGACCAGAGGGCGGAAATCCGGGTCGATGCGACTGAGGTAGCCGGACCAGTCAGCCAGCTTCGCCGCGTCTCGGGCCGCTCCTCGCCTGCGGATGTAGAGGTTCATCGTGTCCGGGTCGCAGTACACCCACACCACGCTCACCGCTGCGCCCATGTCGGCGAACCGGGCCTTGGTCCGGTTCAACCACTGGGCGTCTTGGAACTCAGCGATGAACGGAGCCGTCACGATGGCGCTGTTCCCGCACTGGACGTTCTCTTCGGCCGCGCTGCTCAGCGCTTCGTACTCTCGCGGCCGTACGACCTTCAAGTACGTCTCAGACTCTCGGTCGTTCGGAGACTGACCGAGGATTTCTAGTGCTGCCTCAACGATGGGGCGCGTCAACGTGTCCTTGTCCAGCATTGGCCACCCGGTGGCACGGGCCAGAATCCGCCCCAGCTCGGTCTTGCCGCTGCCGGCATATCCACCGATGAGCACCACGCGCGGCTTCGGCAGACGTACCGGGCCGCGTCGTTCCTGGTTCGGCACCCTCACGACCCGCTTCGAGCGGGACTTGCTCTCAATGAACCCTTCCGCCTCCAGCACCTTCATGGCTGCGGTAATGGTGAACGGGCTTGTATCCCACTCGGCCGCCATCTCACGGCTGGACGGGAGGACGTCACCGTCTCGACGGACTCCGGCCGCGATCTCGTTGCGGATGTGCCGCGCGATCTGCTGATGCACGGATTCACCCCGGGTCAGCCGGGGGCGGGGCGATGACATGGGCATCCTCACTGTAGGGGCACTCAGCTACCAGATCCTACCAGTTGCCTAACAGACGCTCCGCGAAGTCACAGCACGTCAGAGCCCTGTTTCAGATAGTGCATACCTAACAGTTGCTATCCATGCCAACCAACTGTTAGCGTCAGCACATCGGGCAGGCGTCCACACGGGACGCGCTCACATCCAGGAAGGACGGCAGCTATGAAGCTGTACGTGGACACCAAGGCGAAGCAGGTGACGGTGTCGAAGGACCCGGAGCCGAAGAACGACCAGAACGGCAATCAGCGGTCGGAGAAGGGAACGGGCCGGCTCATGTGGTCCACCCAGGTCTTCGTTCTCGACGAGACGGGCGGTGAGGTCATCACCATCACCACGGCGGGTGAGAAGCCGAGTGTGATGGTGGGGCAGCTCATCGAGGTCGAGCAGTTGGAGGCCATCCCGTGGGCGACCAACGGGCGTAACGGCGTGGCGTTCCGTGCGATCTCGCTGAAGCCGAAGGCTGGTACGTCGGCGGCCAAGTAAGTCCTTCGCACATCGTGCTGTGTGAAGCCTCGTGGTGTCCTGCGCGAAGCGGCCTGATGGTCCGCTGATCTGACGCAATCGGTCCGGGAGTGGTTCCGACTCCTACGCTCCCGGTCCGGTCATCACCTGTGGTGGTGGCATCCCCGTAATGAGCTGGCGCGGGGTCGGTCCGACTCCTACATCTGCCGACCCCGTGCCCTCCAACCCATCCGACCCAACTTGCGATTGGGAGGACGTGTCGTGTCCAAGTCTAGCCCTCGCCGCCCCTTCGGCGGCAAAAGCAACGGCACCATCACGGTGATCGAGGCCAAGGTTCATCGGTCCTCGGCGCGCAACGCCCGGTTGGCGTTCATCCTGACGGCGGTCATCGCCGGCCTGTTGGCGGCCGTGGTGGCCGCTTCCTCCATTCACCCCATCCTCGCCCTGTTCGTCGGGGCTCTGATCGGCGTCCCCCTCGGTGGGCTCGCCTGGGTGCTGGTCCGCATCTGGCCGGTCCTGCGGGTGCTGTGGTGGTGGACCCCCGAAATCGGGATCACCACCCTCGTCGGCGCTGGCTGGGTCCAGCTCGCCAACCACACCACCACCCCGGTGACCCTGCTGGTGGTCGCCCTGGTCGTCGGCGTCCCCGCCGCCATCCCGGCCACTCGACGCGCTGTGCTCGCCTGGGCCTGGTGCCTGGTCGTGCGCCACCGGCTGCGGGTGTGCTTCGCACAGTTCATCATCGCGAACCAGTCCGGCAGCCTGCCGCTAATCCTGTGGGCTCGTCCCACGCCCGTCGGTGAGCGGGTCTGGGTCTACCTACGCCCCGGCCTCTCCCTGGCTGATCTGGAAGGCCGGCTAGATCGGATCGCGGTCGCCTGCCACGCCTCCACCGCCCTCATCGAGCGCGCCTCGGACGGCAACGCCGCGTACCTGCGGTTCGACATCAAGCGCCGCGAAGTCCTCACCGCGCAGGTGGGCTCCCCGCTTGTCGACGTCATCGACCCCGGCACCCCGGTGACCGACCGGCCCACCCCAGCCGTCCCGACGGCCCTGGACCTGCCGGACGTCGACGTTCCCACCGTCACCCTGCCGGCGCAGAAGAAGCCGGCCACTTCCGCCAACGGCAGCAAGCCTGCGGCTTCGACGTCGCCGGATACCGACGACGTTTCCGACTGGATCTGACCTCAACCCAACCCTTGGTCGCGGAGAGCCCTGCGGGCTCGTTCGTGTGGCTCTCCGCGCCCACCTACGCCCAAGGAGGGCACCCATGACCACGACCGCCGAAACGGCCCCCGTACCGGTGGGGCCTGGCCTGTCGATGTTCGACCCCATCTTCGTCGGCATCGACGAATTCGGTCAGCACGTCAACATCACCCTCGCCTACCGCAACCTCCTCGCCGGCGGCGAACCCGGCGGCGGCAAAAGCGGACTCCTGAACACCATCGCCGCCCACGCCGCATTGTCCGTCGACTCCCGCCTGGTGCTGCTCGACGGCAAGTTGGTCGAACTCGGGCAGTGGGAGGACTGCGCCGATGCCTTCATCGGCCCCGACATCACCGCCGCCCTCGACGTCCTCAAGCGGCTCCAGTTGGTGATGAACAACCGCTACGCCTGGCTACGCGCCCACGGACGCCGCAAGCTCACCGCCGCCGACGGCCTGTCCGTCATCACCGTCCTCGTCGACGAAATCGCCTTCTACTCCGCCACCGTCGGCACCAAGCAGGAACAGGAAGAGTTCGTCGCCCTGCTCCGCGACCTGGTCGCACGTGGCCGTGCCGCCGGCATCCCCGTAGTTGCCGCTACTCAGCGGCCGTCGTTCGACATCATCCCCACCAGCCTGCGGGACCTGTTCGGCTACCGCGCCGCGTTCCGCTGCACCACCCCCAACAGCTCCAACATCGTCCTCGGCCACGGCTGGGCCGAACAGGGCTACACCGCCACCGACATCCAACCCACCAACCAGGGCGCGGCCTACCTCATCGCCGAAGGCGGCGTCCCCCGCCGCATCAAGGTCGCCTACCTCACCGACGCCCAGATCGCCGGCATCGCCGACTACGCCGCCTGGACCCGCCGCCCCCGACGCTTACCGACCCTCGTTCCCGACCTGACCCGCGTCGACTTCGGGATGGCGGCATGACCACCCGCGAACGCGCCCACGCCCGCGCCAACAACCAGCGGGCCTCGCAGTACACCGAGATGTGGATCGTCGGCAGTCCCGAGGACCTGGCCGTCATGCTCCACGCCGCCCGCGCCACGGGCCGACTCGTATACGTCTCCGCCCCACACCAGATGGGCGGCGACGACACCCGCCACCGCCGCTACCTGCGGCTCCGCAACCGATAGCAGTCGACGGAACCGGCCTCAGCCCTGGAAAGCGATCCGGTTCCGCCGACCTCCACCAACAGCCCTCGAAAGGACGTGGCTGCCATGAAGGCTACCTACCAACCGCCCACCACCGGAACGGTCACACCCGCTGACCTGCTCCGGATGGCTGCCCTCTACCTGCGCCGGCACGGCTGGCACCAGGGCACCTACTACGCCCCCACCACCAACACTTTCACCCCGCCGGCCTGCGCCGCCGGGGCCATCGGCATCGCCTGCGCCGGCCACCGGGTCGAGCACTTCTCCCAGCTCGACCCCGACGCGCTCGCCGACTACCTGACCGCCCTCGCGGTGTTCGTTGACTACCTCGACACCTTCGCGCCGGTCTTCCACATCGACGAGGACGGCTACCTCGTCGACGAACACGTCTCCCCGTACTCGTGGAACGACGACCCGGCCCGCACCGCCGAGCAGGTCATCACCGCCCTTGAGAACGCCGCAGACGAGTGGACCTGCTTCCACACCACCGGGGGTGAGAACCGGTGAGCACTGTCAAGAAGTCCTTGACGCCTGCCGTTCCTCGCCAATGTCGGCGTGAGGTTGTCGAGAACGACGAGTTTGCCGCCTTCGCCCGGCGCATCATCCGCGCCCACGGTCGCCGCGTCGCCACCGGCGACGTCGAAGCCCTCCGCGACCTAACCGCCCTGTCCGCCGACCTCGACCGCGCCATCAGCGAAGCCGTCATCGGCCTCCGCGCTTTCGGCTACTCGTGGGCCGAGATCGGCTCCCGCCTCGGCATCTCCCGCCAGGCCGCCCAGCAGCGCTGGGGAGACCGGCCATGACCACCACCGACTTTCCGACCTACCGGTACCGGCTCGCCCCTGCCGGGCTGGCCACTCGCCGGCAACTGCGCGCCGCTGGCCTGCGACCGGGCGGACATGACCCGGTCGCGCAAATCCTCTGGCGACGCGGCAAGCGCATTGCCTACCTGTACCGCCTCGACCTCGCCGCACCGAAGCGGACCGCCACCCCCGCGCAGCGGGTCGCCATCGACAAGGCGCTCCGCGCCCGCCGCACCTGCCGCGTCTGCGGTGTCGTGCAGCCCTACTACATCCCCCGCCGCTACGGCTGCTGCCTCGACTGCCACGGAGGCCACTGATGCCCACTGACTCGACTTTTACCGAACAGTTCGCCGCCGAGTACGCCCGCAACGCGGTACCGACCATGCTCAAGGCAATCAACTCGATCAAGCGATACAACCGGTTCGTTCTTCTCGGCGCGCTGCTGACCAGCTACCTGCACCAGGCCCACTACCTGTGGACCCAGAACGCCGGCTACTTCGCCTACCTCGTGCCGCTGATCTTCGACGCCGCCATGGTGTCCATGCTCATCATCGTCCGCACCCCCGGCATCGCCCGCGATGCCAAACGCGGAGCCATGGTCGTCTTCGCCGGTGCCGCCCTGCTGTCGGCCACCATCAACTTCGCCTCCCCCGGCAGCCTCGCTCTCCGCGCGGTCTTCGCCCTGGTCGTCGTCCTCGTCATCGGCGTCGAACTCGTCGCCGGACGCATCCGACCCGACTTCGCCGCCATCGAAGCCGAAGCCGCCGCCCTGCTCACCGCCGCCCGCGACCTCGCCGCCAAAAACCAGCAGGCCAATCAACCCGTCGAGTCGACCGACACCGTCGGCCAGCTCGTCGACGAGCCGCCGGCCGTCGACTCCACCCCGGCCCCCGAACC
>NZ_SMKN01000410.1 GCF_004348675.1 Micromonospora sp. KC606
GGCGTGCTCGCCTCCGCCTCCGGCGCCACCGCCGCTCCCGCCGGCCCCCAGCCGATCATCGGCGGTGACACCGTCTCGTCCGCCCCCTGGGCCGCGGCGGTGTTCAGCAACGGCTCGTTCGTCTGCTCCGGCAGCGTCATCTCCGCCGACTGGGTGCTCACCGCCCGGCACTGCGTCAGCGGCTCGATGTCCGTCCGGGTCGGCAGCGTCTACCGCTCCTCCGGCGGGGTCACCCGCACGGTCGCCGCCACCTACAGCCGCTACGACCTGGCCCTGATGCGCCTGTCCAGCCCGGTGAGCGCCCCCCCGGTGACGCTGGCCAGCAGCAACCCGCCGGTCCGCTCCACCAACACGATCTACGGCTGGGGCCAGACCTGCTACAGCGGCTGCTCGGCGTCCAGCCAGCTCAAGACCGCCTCGGTTCGGGTGACCAGCACCAACGTCACCGACGCGTACGGCGGGCAGGCGATCCGGAGCACCGAGATCAACGGCAACGCCTGGCGCGGCGACTCGGGCGGCCCGCAGTTCTACAACGGCCGGCAGGTCGGCGTCGCCTCCACCGCCGACGGCGTCAGCATCCAGAACTACGGCAGCGTCGCGTACAACCGGGCCTGGATCACCTCAACGGCCGGTGTCTGACCGTTAGCGCCCTGGCGGCGCGGATGGCCGGCGGTGCGCCGGCCGTCCGCGCCGCCTCGTTTTGCAGCATCCGGTCAGGTGAACAGGGCTCGCGAACCGGCCGGCCGACGGCTGACAGCATCGGAACCGTGCTGGTCGTGACGACGGATCAACTGCCCGGCTACGAGATCCGCCAGATCCTCGGCGAAGTGGTGTCTTCGATGGCCAGGACGCGGAACCCCTACCGCGAGGGGGTGAAGAACCTGCGCGGCGGCGCGTACGACCCGATGGCGCCGGACAACCTGACCCGCTGGCGCACCGACTCGGTGGCCCGGCTCGGCGAGGAGGCCCGCCGGCTCGGCGCGAACGCCGTGGTGGGCATGCGCTTCGACAGCCGGGACTGCGGCGAGATGTGGATGGAAATCTGCGCGTACGGCACGGCGGTGATCGTGGTTCCCAAGGTTCCCGACGTCATGCCATCCGACCAGCCCCTGGTCGCCGCCGAGACCGCACACGACCCGGCGATCGCCGAGGCCCCCGGCGGCATCGCCGAACCGGCCAGCGCTCCCGACCTACGCTCCGCCCCCGAGACCCCCACC
>NZ_SMKN01000411.1 GCF_004348675.1 Micromonospora sp. KC606
GCGCAGGGGTCGTCGGCGCAGGGGTGGTCGGTGCCGGCGTAACCGGCGCGCCGGCGCACGTCACACCGTTGACGGCGAACGAGGTCGGCGCCGGGTTGCTCCCGCCCCAGGAACCGTTGAAGCCGAACGACGTGTGCCCTCCGGTGCCCAGGGCGCCGTTGTAGCTGACGTTGGTGGCGGTGACCCGGTTGCCGCTCTGGGCGATGGTGGCGTTCCATGCCTGGCTGATGCGCTGCCCGGCGGTATACGTCCAGGTCAGTGTCCACCCGTTGATCGGATCACCGAGATTGGTGACCGTGACGTCGGCGCCGAAGCCGCCGGTCCACTGATTGGTGATCCGGTAGTCGACCCGGCAGCCGGGGGCGGCAGCCTGCGCGTTGGCGGTCGTCAGCACCACGCCGCCGGCGGTGGCCAGCGTAGCGATCACCGCGATCACGAGCCGCACACCGGTTCTGGGCAAGGTCATGGGCGGTCCTCCGTTGCTAGGCCCGGGTGCCCGCCGGCATCGAACACCCAGGGGATATTGACTAACTTCCATGCAAACTAAGTGCGGCGGGAGACGGCATCAAGTGCCATGCGGCGGTGTTTCGCAAGCATCAACGGAACTCGGCGTCACCTCTTGCCGAAACGGCTCTCGTCGACAAAAGTGGCACGGTTACCCTGCGCTGCCCCTGATGTGGATATTCTTGTGCCGGAGAATCGGCGTGAAGGAATACCCACCTGACAGGCACGACATCTCCGTTGGATCGGAGCAGGTCGTGGAAGACGTCATACGGGAGATTCGTTCGCCGGGCATCACAACAGCCTGAGTGGAGCGGCCCTCTGCAAATCGGCCGGGTTGGCGAGGCACTCGCCGCCCGTACCACCCGACCGGAGCGCCGCGGCTGGAGCGCCGCAGGGCCCTGACCACCTCGCTCGCCTCGGCCGTGGTTTCGCTGCTCCAGGGCTGCGCGACGGCCGGCGTCACCTTGCTCGCCCTACGCGCGCACGCCGCCGGTGCACTGCCCGCCGTGCACCTCACCGTCCTCGCGGTCCTCGCACTGGTCTCCTTCGAGGCCCTTGCGTCGCTGCCCGCCGCCTCGCCGATGTGCGCGCCTCCGCACGCCGGCTGGCTGACCTCCTCGACACGGCACCCCCGTCCCCGACC
>NZ_SMKN01000412.1 GCF_004348675.1 Micromonospora sp. KC606
CACCCGCTGATCTCCGTCCAACCGCGGGAATCGAGTCTGACGGCCCTGCACCGCCAGGTCCGATTCCCGCGAGCCGGTGGGGCTGAGCTGCGGGCATCATCGTGGCGTGGAGTTGGACTTCGAACGGTGCTACCGAGCCGTGGACAGCCGCGACCAGCGCTTCGACGGCTGGTTCTACACCGGCGTGACCTCAACCGGAATCTACTGCCGGCCGTCCTGCCCGGCGATGACGCCAAAACGGCGCAATGTCCGGTTCTTCCCGTCGGCCGCCGCCGCGCAGGGCGCCGGGCTGCGGGCCTGCCGCCGCTGCCGCCCGGACGCCGCGCCCGGCTCACCGCAGTGGGACGTCCGAGCCGATGTGGTGGGGCGGGCCATGCGGCTGATCGCCGACGGCGTGGTCGACCGGGACGGCGTGCCGGGGCTGGCCAGCCGGCTCGGCTACACCGAGCGGCACCTGCACCGGATGCTCCGCGCCGAGCTCGGCGCGGGCCCGCTGGCCCTGGCGCGGGCGCAGCGCGCGCAGACCGCCCGCATCCTCATCGAGACCACCGAGCTGGGCCTGGCCGAGATCGCCTTCGCGGCCGGCTTCGGCAGCGTCCGGCAGTTCAACGACACCGTCCGCGAGGTCTACGGCACCGTCCCGTCGGGGCTGCGGGCGGCCCGGGGCCGCCGCCCGGCGGTCGGCGGCACGGGAACGATCACGCTGCGACTGGCGTACCGGCCGCCGCTGCACGCCGCCGCGCTGCTGGGCTTCCTCGCGGTTCGCGCGCTGCCCGGCGTGGAGGCGGTGCGTGACGGGACGTACCGCCGGGGGTTGCGGCTGCCGCACGGCACCGCCGAGGTGGCGCTGACCCCGCTCGACGGCCACGTACGGGCGACGCTGCGGCTGGCCGACATGCGGGACCTGGCCCCGGCGGTGGCCCGCTGCCGCCGCCTGTTCGATCTGGACGCCGACCCGGAGGCCGTCGACGCCGTGCTGGCCGCCGATCCCGCGCTCGCCGACGCGGTCACCGCGGAGCCGGGGGTACGCCTGCCCCGCGCCGTGGACGGCTTCGAGATCGCCGTCCGCGCCGTCGTCGGTCAACAGGTCTCCGTCCGCGCCGCCCACACCACCCTCACCCGCCTCCTGCACGC
>NZ_SMKN01000413.1 GCF_004348675.1 Micromonospora sp. KC606
TATAGGAGACAGGTAGGCTCGTCGAGGCCCCTCCCACCCGCGGCCTCACCCCCTGGCGGCCTTCGTCAACGCAGGAAGGTGCGGGCAACGCGGAACCCCAGATCATCGATTTGGAGAGCGGGATGGCTGCGGCGGCGTACCGAGGCTCGGCAACTCCAGGGTTGGTCGAACCAGCCGCCGCCGCGCAGCACGCGGTAGCTGTCGTAGACCTCGGCGTCGTAGATGTCCCAGCACCATTCCCAGATGTTGCCCAGCATGTCGTGCAGGCCCCATGCGTTCGGTTGCTTCTCGCCAACGGGGTGCGGCTGCTCGCCTGAGTTGCCGCGGTGCCAGGCGATCTCGTCGAGCGGGCCGTATCGAGGGCCGGTCGTACCGGCCCGGCACGCGTACTCCCACTCGGCCTCGGTCGGTAGTCGGTACCCGTCGTCGGTCGCGTCGCACGTGACGCCATCGCCGCCAAGGTGATACGCGGGCGGCAGACCTCTCTGGCGGGACAGGCTGTTGCAGAACCGGACCGCGTCCAGCCACGACACGCTTTCCACAGGCAGTGAATCATCCCGAGCGGCGGCGCTTGGTCGCTGGCCGGTGACCCGGGCGTAGAGCGCCTGGGTCACCGGGACCACGGCGAGCTGGTACGGCGCGAGTTCGACCGACCAGCTGGACCGCGTCCGCCGGTCCGACACGGTCGCCCTGCCCCCGGGAATGGCAACCATGTCGAGCATCAGGTCGTTCATCGACACTGATCCTACTGACGGCCAGCCTGACCCGGCTCTGGGGAACGGACGTCCCTTGAGGATCATCGACGCCTCCACGAGTCCGGCTCGCCGCCGCTTCTCCCCTTCGAAACCGGTGCTTTCACAATCGCCCGGTCGACGGAAAAGCGAAAACCATGCATAATATCACTTATGCATGAAAAACAGGACGAATCGGTGGCACGCCTGATCGAGGAGTTCCTGACCGCGCGGGCCACCCGCAAGCCCTCGCCCCACACCCTTGAGGCGTACCGACGGGATCTGCGGACCGTGGCGGCGCTGGTCGGCGAGGTCAGCACCCCTCCCCTCCCCCAGGACCAGATCATGATCGCCGAGCTCTCCCCCCGCATGATGCGCGCGGCGTTCGCCC
>NZ_SMKN01000414.1 GCF_004348675.1 Micromonospora sp. KC606
CACCCGCCCCGGCCGGGTGGGCGCAGAACGAGCAGGCCGCCCCGGCGTGGGCGCCGCCCGAGAGCGGCGCCCGTGGCGCAGCCCGGGTGCCGCAGCCCGCCGGGCAGTCGAACGACGGCTGGCCGGCGCAGGCCGACCCGAACGGCTCAGGCAGCTGGAACGCCACGCCGGCCCCGCAGGAGCCGGCCAGCAACGCTTGGCCCGCTGTGACACAGCAGGACGAACCTGCCCAACCCGGCGGCTGGCCCACGTCGTCCACCCAGGACGACTCCGTCCACTCCGGCGGCTGGCAGACGCGCGGCCAGGAGCGGAACGGCTCCGCCGGCTGGGACGCCACTCCGCAGCAGAGCAACCCGGGCGACTCCGCCGGCTGGGACGCCACGCCGCAGAGCGACCCGGACGGCTCCGCCGGCTGGGACGCCTCGCCACCGCAGCGCGACGCGGGCGACTCCGGGGGCTGGAACGCGGCGTCCGCCCCCGAAGACGCTCCCCGAACCACCGGCCGGGCCTCGGTGCCCGTACCGTCGCAGCCTGCGCAGGACACCCCCGGGTGGGTCCCGGCCGACAACGGCGGCCGCGGCGCGGCCCAGGTGCCGCAGGCCGACACGCCGGCCGCCACCGGCTGGGGCGGCGAGGACGACCCGGCCCGCTCCGGCGGTTGGAGCGCCACCGGCGCGCAGCAGGACCAGGGCGGAGACAACGCCTGGAACAGCGCGCCGCAGCAGGCCGAGTGGACACCGCAGCCCTGGGCCCCGGCCGAAGAGTCGGCACCGGCCCGCTGGGACGCGGGTGAGGCGCAGCAACCGGCCAACGGCTGGGGCAACGCTGCCGTCGCCGTCCCGGGCGACCAGCGCCAGAACGACCAGCGCCAAGACGACCAGCGCCAGGACGACCGGCCCACGCCGGCCGAGCCGACACGCACCGGCTCGTGGGGTGCCGCATCCGTGCCGCAGCAGGACGACCGGCCGGAGCCTGGCGGCTGGACGCCGTCGGAACAGCCCGCCCGGACAACCGCCTCGATGGCGGCTCCGGACGGCCCGTCCGCCTGGGGAGCCAACCAGCCCGCGGTGCCGGGTGCCGAACCATGGGCACCGGGGGAGGCGTGGGGTCGCAC
>NZ_SMKN01000415.1 GCF_004348675.1 Micromonospora sp. KC606
AGCCCGAGGGCTGCCGGGCCGCGCCACCAGGAGGCCAGCACGACCACGGCGTGCGCGGCGAGCAGTGCGAGGGCGAGCAGGTGGGCCAGACCGAGCCCCGCGGCGGCGGCGGCGTACCCGGCCCAGCACGGCCACGTCGGGCGGCGCAGCGCGGTGACCAGCAACAGGGTGGCCAGCACCGCGAGGAACGTGGCCAGGGCGTACGGGCGGGCCTCCTGGGCGTACCGGGAGGTGCCGGGCAGGACCGTGAAGATCAGGCCGGCGAGCAGGCCGGCCCGGGCGCCGAGGAGCCGAGACGTGAGGACGGCGGTGAGCCCGGCCGCCGCCGCCATGGCCAGCGCCGAGGGGAGTCGCAGCGCGGCCGGTGAGTCGCCACCGAGCCGGACCCAGCCGTGCATCAGCAGGTAGTACGGCCCGGCGGTGGCGTCCAGGGTGCCGGTGAGCCGCAGCAGGTCCGGCAAGGGGCGGGTGGCGGCGCTCCAGGTGGCCAGCTCGTCCCGCCAGGGTTGGGCGTGCCCGATGCCGACCAGCCCGACGGCCAGCGTGGCGAGCGTCGGCACCAGCCAGACCAGGGCCGGGGTCGGCCGGAGCCACCACGTCGGATGCCACTTCCCGGACATAACGCCCACACTTCGAGCCTTCCACACCCGGCGCCGCGCCGTGGTCCGCGGACCCGGCCCGTGATGTGGGATGCGGCACGCGCTCGTTGGCTGGCCCACCCCCGGTGTGGCAGCATGATTGCCATGACCGCCGCTGTCGTCCGCCGCTTCGTGGCCCGTCGCCACGTCGACTACGGCCGCGTGCGCAGCGCGATCTGTCCGGCCCACTGACGACGCCCGACCCATCTGTCTCGGGCACGAAGTCCGCGCCGGCCGTTCCGACACCGTTGTCCTCGGCCCGTCCCACGGGCCGGCCGTCGCGCCCGCGCACCCCACCGAGGCACAGCAGACAACGGAGGACGCCGCGATGGCGGTCAGCAGCACTCCCGCCCGCCCCAGCAC
>NZ_SMKN01000416.1 GCF_004348675.1 Micromonospora sp. KC606
AGGCGGCACCGACCGGCTACCCGGCGGTGCCCACCGAGGGGTTCGCCGGCACCCCGACGTACGGGCTGCCGCCCGCTCCGCCGGCGAAGAAGTCGCGGCTCGGGTTGATCCTGTCCCTGGTCCTCGCCGGTCTGCTGGTGCTCTGCGCCGGCGGTGGCGGGCTGGCCTACGTCGCGCTCGCCGACGACGACGCCCCGCCCGGCTCGGCCCCGTCCCCAGGCATCTCCCGGGGGGCCTCGGCCAGCCGCGCGCCGGAGCCGAGCCCGTCGGAGCGCGCGCAGGAGGTCGAGCCGGCCCCGCGGATCCGGCTGGTCACCCCGAAGACCCTTGCCGGCCGGGCGAAGAACACCGAACCGCAACTGCGCCGGCTCGCCGACCAGATGGTCCGCGACATGAAGAGCGACGTCACCAACGAGTCCGGGGCGGTGGGCGCCTTCTACGGCAGCGTTGCCAAGCGGAACCTGACGATGGTCTCCGGAGTCTCCGGCCCGGTTCTCCTTCCCGAGAAGGAACTCGACGACGCGGTGAAGAGCCTGTCCGGGTCGCTGGCGCTGAAGAAGGTGGCCCCGGTCGACCCCGGCCCGCTGGGCGGCGTGGCCAGGTGCGGCGACGGCAGGAGTTCCGACATCGCGCTCGGCGTCTGCGTCTGGGCCGACGAGGGCAGCGTCGGCATGATCGTGATGTTTTTCTCGTCGGCGAGGAAAGCCAAGGCCGAGTTCGCCACCATCCGGGGCCAGGTCGAGAAGCGTTCCTGACGCGTGAGAACGCAGGTCGCGGCGGTCGCGGCGTCCGGTGTGGACGAAAGTGGCCGCCGCGTGCGGCCCTGGGCGGGCCGGTGGGAGGCGGGGCAGCACAACGATGGCGTACCGGCCTAAGATCACCCGTCCTCATCTGACGTTTGGAGCTGACCCCTGATGTCCCAGCCGCCGGCCAACCCCTACCCCCCGCAGCCGGACAACGGCGAGCC
>NZ_SMKN01000417.1 GCF_004348675.1 Micromonospora sp. KC606
TGTCCTCGCGCGCCACGACCAGCGCCTCGCGCACGTCCGCGTGCGCCGTCAGCTGCGCCTCGATCTCGCCCGGCTCTATCCGGAAACCGCGGATCTTCACCTGATCGTCGTTGCGGCCCAGAAACTCCAGGTTGCCGTCCGCCATCCACCGCACGAGGTCACCCGTCCGATACACCCGAGCGCCCGGAACCCTGCTGAAGGGATCAGCCACAAAGCGCTCCGCCGTCAACTCCGACCGGTTCAGGTAACCCCGCGCGACCCCCGCTCCGCCAACCCACAACTCCCCGGCCACCCCAACAGGACACAACCCCCCATGAACATCGACCACGTAAACCCGCGTATTCGCCATCGGGCGACCAATGGGGACGGTCGCACCCCTGAAAGAGGCCTCCCCCTCCTCCAGCGGATAGGCGCACGACGACACCGCCGCTTCAGTCGGGCCATACACGTTGAAGACGTCAAAGTTCCGCCCGCCCGGGCTGAACACTCCGCTTGGCAGCGCCTCGCCGCCCACAGAAACCAGGCGCAGCGCAGGCAGCCGGTTCAGGTCCTGCACGAACGTTCCGGCAAGGTACGCGGGCGTGAAATTGGCAACGGAGACCGAGAAGCGTTGCATGGTCTCGATGAGCTGGTCCCCGCCCCAGATCTCGTTGCCACGAACAACCAGCGTCGCGCCGGCCGACAGCGCCAGGAAAATCTGCTCCGCAGACGTGTCGAAGCTGACACTCGCCAGTTGCAGAACCCGGTCGGCGGAACTGATCCCGAACCGGGCAATGCCGTCATCCACGTCGGCAACCAAGGCCCGGTGTTCGATCATGACGCCTTTGGGTGTTCCGGTTGAGCCGGAGGTGTAGATGACGTAGGCCAGATGCGTGGAGGTCAGCCCGAGCGCGGAGCGGACCGGGTTGGCCTCCGACCCGCCGTCCCGCTCCGCGACG
>NZ_SMKN01000418.1 GCF_004348675.1 Micromonospora sp. KC606
AGGCCATCGCCTCCAGCGGGGTGAGCCCGAACGGCTCGTACCAGGGGGCGGCCACCAACACGTCCGCCGAGCGGTACCAGCGGCCCATCTCCTCCCGGGGCACCGCGCCGACCAGCCTGACCCGGTCCGCGACCCCGCAGGTCTCGGCGAGCGCGGTGAGCCGGCGGGCGAAGCCGTCGGCGGGCAGCAGCTCGGCCGGCGGGCCGCCGACCACCACGCACTCGGCGTCCGGCACGGCGGGCAGCGCTCGGACGACCTCCTGAAAGCCCTTGCGCTCGACCATCCGGCCGACGGTGAGGATCCGGGGCCGGGCCGGGGCGCGGGGAACCACCCGCCCGTCCGGGTAGAACATCTGCTCGTTGACGCCGGAGGGGACCAACGCCATCTTCGACCGGGGCACACCGAGGCGGACCAGCTCGCGGACCTCGTCCTGGCACTGCACGATCACCCGGTCGGCGGCGCGGCCCAGCGCCCGCTCGTAGCCGATCCGGCCCGGTGGGCTGGTGTCCTTAGCTCTCTGGTGGCGGCGCTTCACCGAGCCCAACGCGTGGTACGTCAGCACCACCGGGATGTTGGTGCGCCGCGCGGCGTGCACGGTGGCCAGCCCGCTCATCCAGAAGTGGGCGTGCGCCACGTCCGGACGCCAGTTCCCGTCGCGCCACTGGTCGGCCATCCAGCGGCCGAACTCGCCCATGTACGGCAGCAGCTCGTCCTTCGGCACCCGCAGCGCCGGCCCGGCCGGCACGTGCCGCACCTGGTACCCGGCGGAGGTGTCCACCACGTCGGGCAGGTCGACGGCGTCGCGGCGGGTGTAGACCCGCACGTCGTGGCCCTCGCCGATGAGCGCCGTGGCTAGTTCGGCGACGTGGGTGTTCTGTCCGCCGGCGTCCTCGCCGCCCAGGACGGCGAGGG
>NZ_SMKN01000041.1 GCF_004348675.1 Micromonospora sp. KC606
GATGTGGGCTTGGGCGCGGCGGATGGCGGCTTGGGCGGAGGCGCGGGCGCGGCGCATGCCGGGGGTCTGGTGCCGGTACGGGGCCGTCACGACGCGCTCCGGCGGCTGAGCGGGATGACGTCGGCCAGGTGCTCGGCGCGGGTGACGGTGGGCGGTGCGCCCCTGCGGCAGAGCGGGCAGGCCGGCTGGCCGTCGGGACGGTGGCCGGAGGCGAAGGCGCGTCCGTGATCGGCGCAGCCGCGGGGCCGGGCCGTCCGCTGTTCCACTTCCACCTCGGAATCGGGTTCTTCGGTCTCGGGCGCGCGCGGACCAGTTACGGCCGTACGGGGCTTGTCTTCAGCGGGGGTAGGTCCATAACTGGCACGGTCCTGGGTGGTATCGCGGTCCGGTGGACCCCCCACGGCGGGTCCACCGGACCCCCCACGAGCCGGATTCGTGGGTCCATCGGACCCCCCACGGGTTTCTGGCGAATCGTCGTGTGGGGGTTCCGGTGGACCCCCCACGGCGGTCTGACCCACCGGTTCCCTGAGGGGTCCGGTGGACCCCCCACGCTTGCCGCGCTGCTTCTCGTATTCGGCGATCGCGGCGAGCTTCAGGGCGGCCGGGGTGAGGACCTCGACGCGGTCGAGGAGGTCGGTGGGGAGGGTCAGCCGGTACTCGTCGCCGCGGTGCTGCCGGCGGGACCGGGACCGGACCTTCTCCGTGAGCCCAATCTCGATCATCTTCCGCTTCACGGCTTGGGCGACCTTCAGTCCGACTTCTGCCTCGACTGCGACGGTGGCGTCGCCGGGCCAGATGTTGGTGCCGTCGGGGTCGGCGTGACCGGACCAGACGAGCGCGACGGCCATGAACGCTGCGCCGGAGACACCGCCTCGGGTGCCCCGCCCGTTGCCCGTGATGAGGCCACCGAGGCGGGCGCGCATTATGATCTGCTCCCACTCGAAGCGGCCTACGGGGCGTAGCTCGCGGTCGGTCACCGGTGCTCCTGATCTGCTCGTGCGGGTGGTTCGAGGTGGCTGGCCGGGCCCCGGGGAAGTGAGGCCCGGCCAGCCGGGTCAGCGGGGCTCGGCGTCCGGGAAGCAGGCGGTGCAGGCCACCGCGCCGATGTGGTTGGCCATCGCACTGCTCAGCTCGTGGTGCGGCGCCCCTGGCATCTGCCCCTGCGGCAGGCAGGCGGGCACGACGGTGACGCCGCCCTTGTTGTTCTCCCAGCGGAGCTGGCCGGCGGTTCGCTGGCCGTCCCAGACCCGCTCGACCCGATGGGCGACGATGCCGGGCTCTTTGCGGACAGGGACGGCGACGAAGCCCATGACTTCGGGAACTCGGTATGCGGTCGGGGTGCTCATGCGGCTCGTGTCTCCTCGGTCGTCAGGGCGGTGCGGATGGATCGGATGGCGCGCTGGACCTGCGCGAAGCTCAGGCGCAGCCGGTAGCGGACCTGGCCTGTCCTCAGCCCGTCTGCCAGCAGCTGGCGCACGGCCTCGGTCAGGTCGATGTCGGCCAGCCGGGACGGGTCGAGCCGGCCGGCGAGGGCCTCGCTGACGGCCCACTCGTCGACCACCGGCGCGTCCGGGTCTGCGGTGTCCGGTTCGCAGGTGGGGTCGTCGATGTCGGCCCACGCCATCGGGCCGTGCCAGCCCTTCGCGACCGACCGGCGGGCGGTGATCGGCGACGGGCCGGCCCGTACGGACAGCTCCCGGTAGACGGCAGCGACCCTGGCGGCGCTGTCCACGTGGACCAGTCGGTTCAGCAGCGCGAGTCGCTGCACGGGCTGCCAGGCGATACCGAACCGGTCGGCGATGTCCGTCCACCGCCAGCCGAGGACGGCGAGGGCCTGGAGGCGGCGGCGCGTGCCGGTGCCGTCGACGTAGGCGGGCTGGGCGCGGCCCTGACGCTGCCGCTTGGCGTAGATGCGGCGGTCATCGCGGGCGTGGGGGCAGCGGCAGCCGTACCGGTAGGCGGAGTAGTCGCCGTGCCGCCGGGCCTTGCAGTGCGGGCTGATGCGGCCCCGGTCGGGCAGCACGCGGCTCACCGGTCGTCTCCGACCCGGCGGAGGTGCTCGGCCTGGGCGTCGGTGGTGTCCGGCAGCTCGTGCCGCGGGTGACGCCAGGCGAGGCCGCACACGCACAGCGGGTGGTCGGTGTCGGCCGGGTCGGGCATGGTGAGGTCGGCCCGGTACACGCAGGGAGCGAGGCGGGACTTCACGGTCTGCTTCGCACGGCGGGGCCGTGGCCGGGTACGAGCCATCACGCGCCCCCGGTCAGCCGGTCGACCTCGGCGGCCAGCTCGCGGCGGAGCAGCTCCACCCGGTGGATCTCCTCGCGCAGGGCGGGAATGTCGTCAGCGCAGGCGTGCGCGAGCAGGTTGGCCACCGCCTGGTCGCCGTGTTCCCGGGCCTCCAGCAGGTCCGTGTACCGGTCGCCGATCGCGTCCAGGTCGGCGGGGACCGGCCGGGGCCCCGGGGCCGGCGAGACGCCGACCCCGGGGAACGCGATGACACGGCGCGCGCTGAACTCGGCGTAGCGCTTGCAGCCGCAGCCGCGGTACTGGCACCGGGTTCGGCCGTTCCGCCCGGGCTGGTGCAGGGGCTCCAGGTGCGAGCACGCGCACCGGCCGGGCTCGGTAGCCACGCCGCCACTCGCGGCGCCCGGGTCGCGGCTGCTCACCGGGCCACCTCGCACGGCTCCAGGTGGCCCTTCCGCTCGGCGGCCAGCAGCTCCATGCCCTCCGCCGTGAGGTCCCCGGCGGGGCGGCGAGGGTGCCGGGAGCGGGGGCAGTCACAGCCGGGCGTCTCGCACGCCATGCACCGCTTCACCACGCAGGCGTCGCACAGCACCGGCCGGGCCTCCACCACGGTGGCGATCTGCTCGCGGAGGTCCGCCACGTTGATCGGCGCGGTGATGGGCCGGGCTGCGTTGCCGCAGCCTTGGCACATCTCGACCGGGCCGCCGGCGTTGAAGGTGGCGACGACACGGCCGCCGCAGATCGTGCAGTCAGGCAGGATCACGACGCCGCCCCCAGGTCCTCGGCCGGCGGGGTGTTCTGCGCGATGTACGACTCCAGCCGCGCAACCACCGCCTGGACCTCGTCGTCGGTCAGGTCGTTGGTGCTCCCGACCGGCCGGCCCGCGATGTCGCTGACGTACGCCAGCCGGTCATCCCGGTCGGTGATGTCGGCCTGACCGAGCAGGGCGAACATCTTGCGGCGCTGCGGGTCGTTGCCCGGGTTCTTCGGCTCCGGCGGGAACAGCTCCGCCTTGCGGGCCTTCCACTGGGCCTGGAAGTGCTCGGCCTCGGCCTTGCTGACGCGGCCCTCGTTGTCGGCCGCGACGGCGGCCCGCCACACCCGGCGGAGCCCGGTCTCGTCGGTTGCCTGGGTCAAGTCGTCCAGCAGCCCGGTGGCGGCGGCGGACAGCGCGGCAGGCGGCCCCGAGACCGGGCGGCTGGCGGGCGGCGCCGAGACGGGCCGCTCGGCCTGCCCCTCGGCCACGTCCGCGTCAGTCACCTGCGGCTGCACCAAGTCCCGGACGTGCGCCTCAGTCGGGTTGCAGCGCAGGATCTCGAAAACGACCTTCTCCAGGGTCATCCCCGGCACCGGCCGGGGCCGGTCGACGCCAGGCTGGATGCCGGCGTGCACTGACCGGGCACCCACCACCAGCGGCGGGTGATCCCGCGAGACTCGGATCCAGACCGTGGCGTCGAACGCCAGGTTCTTCTGGCCCTCGACCTTGTACTCCTTGGAGCCCTCGACGGGCCGGCCGTTGCTGTCGAGCGCGGCGACGTCCTTGCCCCGGGCGGTGACCACCGCGATGCCCGGGAAGGTCATCAGATGGGTCATCAACTTTCGGTGCTTGCCGTTGATGTCGTTCCACAGGTCCATCGAAATTTGGGGCTCTTCGTCCGGGCCGAGGCGCTTGCCCTTCTTGGCCAGGCGGGCGCGGGCCTTGGCGTCGGCTATGCCCTTGAGGAGGTCCCACTCGGCGGTGCCGGAGTCCAAGACCACGACGACCGGGGGCTCCCCCGCGTCGGCGGCCCGCTGTGCCTCGGCCTTGATGGCCTCGACGGCGGCGAGGATCTGACCGAAGGTGCCGTCGTGCTCGACGATGAGGTAGCGGGCGCCGGGGATGGCCCCGTACTCGTCGGCGGATCCTTCGCCGAGGTCGATCCAGTAGGTCTGGCCGACCTTCGGCGAGGCGGAGAGCTCGGCGCAGGCCCAGCTCTTGCCGGCCTTCTCGCCGCCCTCGATGAGGATGAGCGGCCACGGCACGCGGCCGGTGGGCGTGCGGGTCTTCAGGGTGGTCACTGTTCGGCTCCCTGTGTGGTGTCGGTCTGCGGCTCGGCGGGGGCCTCGGCGGGGCGGCCAAGGTCGGCAACCCACTGCTCGATGTCGTCGGGCTCCGGCTCGACGGCCGGGCCGCGGTGGATGAGGGCTGCGAGGACCTCGCGGGCGGTCACCGGGCACCGCCCGGGTCGTCACAGGTGGGCAGGGCGGCGATGTCCGCCGCGGTCGACCACCAGTCGGGGGTCAGCGCGTCAGGGGTGAGGGCGGCCGAGGCGACCGCGTGCCGCTCGGCGAGGCGACGCAACACGGACAGCTCGGCACGCAGCTGCCGCTCGACGCGCTGGGCGGTACGCAGGTCCCGACGGGACTCCGCCAGGTCGACGAGGGTGTCCCGGTGGGCGGTGGCGTACGCCCAGGCCAGCAGGGCGGCGGTGGCCAGGGCGATCAGCAGCACGACGACGGCGACGGCCAGGGCGACGAAGAGGCCGGTCACTCGGCACCGACCCGGGTCACGGTGAAGGTGCCGAACCGGCCGCCTTCGATGCAGCCCTTGCCGGCGGCCAGGTCCACCGAGACGACGAAGCAGCGGGAGCTCAGGTGCCGCCCGGCGTACCCGTGGACTTCTTCGGCGATCCGCTCCGCGTGGTCCGGCCCGGAGACGACCGGCCCGAACGCGGCCACGTTGTGGTTGCGGCCGACCCGAGCGAACTCCACCCGGTAGCGGGTGGCCACCTGCTCGTCGAGCACCTTGCGGCCAGCGTCGGTGAGCTGCCAGACCGCGGTACGGTCTGGGCGCTCAACCCAGCCGGCGCGCTCCATCTCCTCGATGGCGGCCGACACCTTGCGCGGTCCGCGGCGCGGGTCGCTGATGTCCCAGGCAGCAGGCTGGCGGCGGGGAGCGCCGGGCACGCCGTCCGGGCCGATGCCGTACTGGACGTGGCCCTGGCGGACGCCTTCGAGCAGGGCGAGTCGGGTCCGGGTCGGGAAGAGGCTCACGAGGCCACCTGCCGGCGGCGGTCCCACTCGACGGCGGTGATGTGCTGCTCGGCCAGCTCCCGCAGCGGGAACGCGGGCAGCGGCACGACCGGGGCGAGGTCCAGGCCGGCCATGAACTCGGCGCAGTCGCAGTACTCGCCGACGAGCACGTCCCCGCAGCAGGGCTTGAGCTGCACGGTGATCGCGGCGCGGCCGTTGATGGCCCAGCCGTCCACGCTGGCCGGCGGGGTGCCGGTGGTGGTGGGCTGCTCGTCGACGTCGTTGCGGTCGTAGTAGAGGCCGGTCGGGTCGTCGTCGACGCGGGGGCCGGTCGGAAGCTGGGGCGGGTTCGACCAGGGCGACGTCACCGGGCACCCCCAGCGGCGAGCTGCGCCTCCAGCTCGGCGACCCGGGCGGCCAGCGCAGCCTTCTCCGTGTCCTCCGGCGCCGGGATGTACGTGTACGACCAGACCTCCAGGCCACCGACCTTGGCGTCGACCTCGTACGTCCAGGAGCCGCCGCTTCTCGCGGTCTTGGTCGTCCCGTTGAAGGTGGCGGCGAGCGCGTCGACGATCGGGCGGCCCACCACGTGCTCCCGGGCGAGCAGGCCGCAGTAGAAGGTGAGGCGCGCACCGTTGACCGGCTTCGGGGTGCCGGCGAGGGTGGCGAGCCGGTCAGCGGCCTGGCGCAGGTCGGCGGCGAGGTTCAGCCAGTAGTCGGGCTTCGGCTCGGGAGCGGTGATCGTGACGGTGCCGAGCTTCGTCCGGAAGTTGTTGCTGCCGTCGAAGATCGCGACGGCTCGGCCGCCGTCGACGAACTCCAGCGTGATGGTCTCCGGGTCGTAGCCGGCCGAGGCCAGTTCGTCGGTGATGGCCTCGGTGATTTCGTCTGTCGTGGCTGGGGTGTCGAGGCGGACGTCCGGGAAATCGAACTCGTCGAAGGTGAGGCGGGTGGGGTCGGTAGTCTGCGGGTGCATCTGGACTCCTCTTGATCGGGTTCTGGTCCGGGTGCGGAGCCCTCGGCCGTGGCTGCGGTCGGGGGCTCGCTGGGCTCAGGCCGCAGCGGGACGGCGACGGCGGCGGGCGATTCGCTCGGCCGTGGCAGCTAGGTCCTGCTCGCGCTTGCTGTGCTCGGCGCTGGTAACCGTCGCCTCGCTGAGGAGGCTGAGAACCTGCTCGTCGGTGAGGTACCGCTTCTTGCCGATCTTGATGTGGGTGAAGCCCTTCGCTCGGGCGCGGCGCTGGAGACCGATCAGCGACAGGCGGTACCTGTCGGCGACCTCCTCCAGCAGGTGCAGCCGAGGTAGGGCCGGCGGGGCGTGGGTCATCGCGTCCTCTCTTCCGCGCTGACGGTGTGGGCCTCGATGTAGGCGGTGAGGCTGCTGAGCGGGATGCGGATGCTGCCGTTCGTGCCGTCGCCCTTGATCGCCTGGAGCGCCCCGGCGTCGATGTACCGGCCGACGCTCCATCGGGAGACCCGCAGGACGTCTGCGACCTCCTGAACGGTCAGAAACCGATCCGTTTCCAGCTCTGCCACCTGCCACCACCTTGCATCGAGTCGTAGCGTGTTGTGCGATTACAGACGCTAGCTTACGCAAGAAGACGATGCAAGACGCTACATGACAGAGGTGCGGAGACCGGCGCTGACCTCCCACTTCTTAGGCCGCCCTATGTCCGGATAGTTCGCTCGTGCTACAACATGCACGTGACTGATCGGGGTGTTGCCTACGACTTCTGGTGGCGCGTGCGCACCGAGCAGGACGCCCGAGGCTGGACGGACGACGAACTACGCACCCGATCCGGCGTAGCTCGGACAACGATCGACCGTCTGAAGGTCGGCCGGAGGCCACCCACCGCCCGCGTCGTCAACTCCCTTGCCGCAGCCCTGGACATCGACCTGCCTGAGGCGCACCGGCTCGCCGGACGCACCCCCGCAGCCCCGTCCGAGGACGCGCCAGCCCCGCAGGTCAGCGCACGGGAGGCGATCCTCGCCGACCCGGTCTACACCGACCAGCAGCGCAAGACGATGCTGGAGCTGCTCGACATCTTCGAGCAGGCCAACCGCAGCGGCCGTCAGGGCTGACGGCCCGCTTTCCGCGCGTCCGCGACCGCGTCCACCGCGGCGTCAATCGCCTGGGGCATCAGGTCCCCGTAAATCTCGCTCGTCGTCGCCAACTGCTGGTGCCCGAGGAGCCGGGAGATCGCCAGCGGCGTCATCCGGGGATCACTGAACAGCCAGCCGGCGTACGTGTGCCGCAGGTCGTGCCACGACGGCGCGGAGTGCAGCACGTCTGGGCAGTCGCAGTCCGATGTCGTGCCGGCCCGGGGACCGTAGTGCGCGGAGCACCGCGTGGTGTCGGAGACGACCCGCGCACCGCAGGGGCGCCCATCCCACGTTGTTCCGCCGTAGTCCCGGCACCGGCCCCGCGCGCCCTCCATGCGCTCGCCCTCGCCGGTCGGCGGATGCACCGCGCAGAGTCGGGCCCGCAGAAGAGCCGGCTTCCACACCCGGTCGTACATCCGGTCGTAGTCCAGCGCGTGGCCGTTGTCGTCGCGGAAGACGAGGGTGTCGTCTGGCTGCCCGTCGACGAGCTGGGCGAGCGTGGCGTGCAGATCAGCGCCGATCGGGAGCACTCGCTTGGCCCGGCCCTTCGTGGTGCCGAGGTACCTCTTTCCGCCGGCCTCTTTCCATGCCCGCCATACCTGGATCCGCGGCCCAGAGCTTGCCGTTGCGGGGACCAGGTGCTTCGCGGCCAGCGCGGTCACCTCCGACCAGCGCATGCCGGTTTCGACGATGCAGTCCAACAGTGGCTGCCACTTCGCGGGGAATTGCGCACGGAGCAGTTCGAAGTCGCGAGGCGTGAGGTAG
Organism: Micromonospora sp. KC606; assembly: GCF_004348675.1. Lineage (GTDB taxonomy): Bacteria > Actinomycetota > Actinomycetes > Mycobacteriales > Micromonosporaceae > Micromonospora. Next base: position 8,125 of record NZ_SMKN01000041.1, read on the forward strand.
ACGGCGTGGTGCTCGCCGGTGTCATCGTCGGCCCGCTGGTCCCGGACGAAGTCCGTGCCGTGGCACGGGTTCACGGTGATGTGCCCATGGCGGACAGCGGCGGTCAGCGCGGTATGCAGCAGGGAGTAGTAGCGGGTCACCGTCTTCTGGCTCATCTCGCCGCGCAGGCCGTTCAGCCAGGTGCCGATGGCGACGGACGTGATCTGCGATAGGGGAGTATCACCGAACGCGGGGTATATTCTGTCGCGGAGCTGCTGCTCGTACCGCTCTCGCGTGCCAGGTGAGATTCGCGTTTTTGACGGCAGCCATTCCTCGCACCATTCCCGCAACTTCGGTGAATCGTCGGCAGGGGAATTGGAATCCCCTGTGGGGATACCCATATCCGCGTACACGCGGTCGGCGGTGATGCGCCCCCGGTGGCCCTCGACGATCGCCTTGGCCTCGTTGGCGTACTCCTCGGCGGGCCACGTGGTGTACGCCTTGCGGCCGTCGTGCCGCCAGACGACCCGCCAGGAGTCCCCTCGTCGCTCGATGCTCGCCACGGGGACAGATCATCGTCCCCATGGGGACACGGATCAAGCTTTGTAGGTCGATGGGGGTCTCTCAGGGTCACGGAACGCACAACATGAATCCGGACAATGTATGTCACCGCTGCTCAGGGCAGGGGTCTCCGATCGGCTCATAATCCCTCGGTCGCGGGTTCGAGTCCCGCCCGCCCCACACACTTCTCCTGACCTGCGGCTTTTCGCGGTGCTGCAATCGCGGTGCGAACGTCTGCGCAACACGGCGGCGCTTGATCGCTTCGCCGGCCGATCGGACGGTGCTCGCTCACTACCAGGGGAGAACGCCGCCGAGTTGACCGACCAACGGGAGCAACGCGGACCACGGGGAAGTGCCGCGTGATAGTCGTGGACGCGTCGGCGCTGGCCGATGCCCTGGTCGACGACGGGCCGGTAGGTGACGCGGCGCGGGTAGAACTGACCAGAGATCTGCACTGGGCGGCGCCAGGCCACCTTCTGGTCGAGGTCATGTCGGTGATCAGGGGCAAGGCGCTCGGTAGGAAACTCGGCCTTGCCCGGGCTGAGGAGGCGATCGACGCCCTGCCTTCGTTGGTCATCGATGAGGTTGGCGTCCCGTTGCTGCTCGACCGAATGTGGCAGTTGCGTGGCATGATGGCGTACGACCGGCATATGTCGCGGCGGTGGAGTTGATGGCCTGCCCGCTCGTGACCGGTGACGGCCGGCTCACCAAGGCCAGCGGCGTCCGCTGCGAGATCCGGCTGCTCGCCGCCCCCTGACGACGGCTGTCCGAGATCATCGACCTCGGACCTCTGAGGTGGCCAACGTGAGTGGCAGCGGCTCACGCCGGTTGATAAGACGGCCACCGCCCGATCCTTGGTTGCTCCACACACCATCGATGATCATGCGGTGGCCGTCCTCAGTCTTGCGCCACGCCCAACGCCTATGCCAGGTGGCTTTTGGAGTACCAGGGCAGCGTGCCAGCGAACCGCTTGATGTGCGCGGCGATCACATCGCTGTGATCTTCGAGCGCGAAGTGCCCCGTGTTGAGTAGGTTGACGTCGATGGTTTTCAGGTGACGCCGGTACGGGTGGGCGCCGGACTCCGGAAAGACCACGTCGTTGCGTCCCCAGACGATCAGCGTTGGCGGTTGGCGGTTGCGGAAGTACTCCTGCCATTCGGGGTAGCGTTCGGGGTTGGTGCGGTAGTCGTAGAGCAGGTCGAGCATCGCGTCCTTGTTGCCGGGGCGGCTCAGCAGCGCACGTTGTAGCAGCCAGCTGTCCGGGCTGATCCGGGCGGGGTCCGCGGTGCCGTGGGTGTAGTTCCATTCCAGCGCCGCATCGGACATACCGGCATCGCGGATCCGGTCACGGTTGGCCGGGGACGGGTCGTTCCAGAGTTGGCGAACTGGCCCCCAGAAATCGTCCGGCAGGCCTTCGTCGTACGCGTTCGCGTTCTGGAGCACGAGGAATGAGATTCGCTCCGGCCGTCGGTGGGCGAGGCGGAATCCGACTGGGCCACCGAAGTCCTGCAGGTATAGGGCGTACCGGTCCAGGCCGAGCGCGTCGGTGAAGGCCTCGATGACGTCGGTGAGGTGATCGAAGGTGTAGCCGAAGTCGGCGCTCGCCGGCGCGTCGCTGTGCCCGAAGCCCGGGTAGTCGGGCGCGACGACGTGGAAGTCGTGGCGAAGTGCGGTGATCAGGTCGCGGAACATGAACGACGAGGCCGGAAAGCCGTGCAGGAGCAGCAGGACGGGATGGCTGGGGTCACCGGCCTCGCGGTAGAAGATGTCAAGGCCCTCGACGCGAACCGTACGGTAGTGGGTCATGGTGTCCCTTCTGGTGATTGGAGTGGAAGACGCCGGGTGGACGCCCAGAACAGCAACGAGGTCAGGCTCACCGTCGCGCCGAGCGCGCATACGCCCGGCCAGCCGACGGTGCCGTAGACGAGGGTGGAGGCGATGGGTCCGATGGCGGAGCCGATCGCGTAGCAGAGCATGTAGGCTGCGGTCAGCCGGCTCTGGGCCGTCGGGCGGGTGCGGTAGACCAGGTTCTGGTTGGCCACATGCACGGACTGCAGCCCGAAATCGAACGCGATGACGGCCAGAATGAGGCCCCACAGCGATTGCGGAAGCAACGCGGCCGGGATCCACGCAGCGAGCATCACGACCAAACCAACGCCAGTGACACGCTGCGCCCGCCCCCGATCGGAGAGCCGCCCGGCGTGCGCGGCACCGATTGCGCCGGCGACGCCGGCCAGGCCGAACAGGCCGATCTGGGTGGTCGACAATGAGTACGGCGGTGCGCTGAGCTGCAGCACCATCGGAGTCAGCAGTACCGTCATCGCCAGGAACATGAGCAATGCGATGAACGCACGCACCCGCAGCGCCGAGACCTCAGCGAATAGCCGCACCAGTGACCCGATCAAGCGCCGGTACGACAGCTGGGCCCGGTGGCCGGCGCTGCGGGGCAGTGCGCGATAGAGCAGTCCCGCCATGACGAGCGTCGCCGCAGCGGCGGCCAGATACACCGAACGCCAGCCGGCGACATCGCCCAGCGCTCCGGCGACCGTACGCGCGAGCAGGATCCCGATGACGATGCCGCTCGTCACCACCCCGACGGCACGGCCCCGGTCACCGGCGGTCGCTAGGCCTGCCGCGTGGGCGAGCATGACCTGGGCCGCGACGGCCAGCACCCCCACCGCCGCCATCGCGACCAGCAACCAGTTGCTGGTCGGCGCTACCGCTACCGCGATGAGCGCGAGCACCGACAGCAGCGACTGCACGCCGATGAGACGGCGTCGGTCGAGCAGGTCACCCAGCGGGACCACCAGGAGCAAACCGAGCCCGTAGCCGACCTGAGTCGCGGTCACGACGATGCCTACCGTCGCTCGGCGCATCCCGAACTCGTTCGCCATCACGTCCAGCAGCGGTGGGGCGTAGTACACGTTGGCGACGGCGAGACCGGACGCGATTGCGAGCAGCAGCCCTGTGCCGCGGCTGAGCGCCGACGCCGCCCCGGGCGTGGCGGAAGCCGTCAGCCGACCGTCCATGGTCACCTCTACCAACGTGGTTTCATTATGAAACCACGCCAGGATGCCAGATCTTGGTTTCATGATGCAACCCCTATCTGGGAGACTAGAGTCGCATCTTGGAACCTGAGGTCAGCGCGTCGCGTGCGCTCCCGTAGGAGGGTGAGCATGGTCAAGCGGACGAGTCACAAAGGCGCCAACTGCCCGGTCGCGCGGCCCTTGGACGCCATCGGCGATGGCTGGTCGCTGCTGATCATCCGTGATGCCTTCGACGGTCTCCGCCGGTTCGGCCAGTTCCAGAAAAGCCTCGGCGTGGCCAAGAACATCCTCTCGGCCCGACTGAACAACCTCGTCGAGCAGGGCATTCTCCGCACCGTTCCGGCCAGCGACGGTAGCCCACACCAGGAGTACGTGTTGACCGACAAGGGCTGCGGGCTCTTCCCCGTCCTGGTCGCGCTGCGGCAGTGGAGTGAGGAGTACCTCTTCGAGCCAAGCGAGACCCGGGCCAGACTCGTCGACCGTGAACGCGGCCAACCGGTCGCGTGGCTGGAAATCCGCTCCGCCGACGGCCGGGCGCTCTCCCCCGAGGACACCATGATCGTCATGCAACATGGCTCAAACAACGCCCGACGTCTGTAGCGACCGATGCGACGGCTCGCGAGGTGGGACCAGATGTTCGACCCCCGAACATCGACGACCCCCACAGTTTGGCGAAGTCACCCGCTGAGCACGCCGTACGCCCGGCCGACCCGTCGGTCCCCGGCTATCGGAATCCGCAGGTCAGGGCCGGTGGCAACGGCTACGGGGTTCGTATGCCGTAACCTCCGGCCCACTTTTTGTGGCCCTGACCAGAGGCGCTACCTCTCAAAGATCATCGGGCACAGATCCGGCACAAGTCATCTTCGATCTTGGTCGGCGTGCACGGCCGATCCGTGCGGCTTGCCGGCGCGCTGAGGATCGAACCGACGACACCGCGCGGCCGGTCCCGCTTCGGCCACCAGTGCACGTACGTCTCCAAGGTGATCCGCAACGTCTTGTGCCGTAGCAGGCGCTGCACCCCCTGCGGCTCCGCGTGGTTGGTGATCAACTTGGTGGCAAAGAAGTGCCGCAGCGCGTGAAATTCACCGTGTTCCTTCGGCCAACCGGCAGCATCACGCCGGGCCGCCCACTTCCGAGACCATGTGCGGTCAGTTGCCGTGGGTGGTGGTGAACAGCAGCCAGGGCTCCTCTGGCCGACCGAAGAGCATGGTCACAATTCTGACCAGTCGCTAGAATGGTCGCTATGGAGACCATTCCGATCACGGAAGCCAAGGCTCGGATCGCCGAGCTTGCCGATCGGGTCGCTCGGGAACACGACCACTTCACGATCACCCGCAATGGCCGCGCCGACGTCATGCTGATCTCGGTCGCCGAGTACGAGTCGATGCGGGAGACGCTCGACCTGCTCTCCGACGACGCGGCCCTCGCGGATCTGCGCCAGTCGCGGGAGGATTTCGCGGCCGGCGACACGTTCTCGATGGACGAGGTTCGCGCCGAGTTGGAACGGCGCCGCGGTAGGGCGGCCTGATGCCTCCGCAGGGCGGGCGGCGGGACGACGCGCGCGAGGTGACCAGCCCGTACACGGTGGTGTTCTCCCGGCAGGCCCGCCGCAACCTGCACGAGGACCTGCCGCTGGAGGTCGCGGTCGCGGCGACGGAGACCATCCAGCACGCGATCGCGATCAACCCCTATCGGGCTGGCAAGCCACTCGACGAGCCCTTCGACGGCTTCCACTCCGCCCGCCGCGGCACATACCGGGTCATCTACCGGATCAGCGAGGCCAAACGCGTTGTGGAGATCCACTCGATCCGCCACCGGCGCGACGACTACCGCTTCTAGGGCCACGTCTGGAACCGCGCTTCATTGGGCTGGCCTGCCCACTCGCAGTGGTAGCGGGCCACCGGTGAAGGTCACCGACTGGTTCGCATGGATCCTGCATCGGCACGGCATCGATGCGGTGGTGAATGAACGCGAGCCCTGGTGCACCATGAGCCGCAACCTGGCTCATTCTCCGGACGTCCCGAGATTGACCGGAGCACACTGCGTGATCTTCTGCTCGATTCCCTCCCCGGCGACACGGTTGTCTGGCGGCACCGGCTTGTCGCGGCGACCCCGCGACCTGACGGGGGCTGGGAACTGACGTTCCATGGCGGCCACCGAACCGGCTGCTACATCCTCGTCGGCGCGGACGGCGCGCGCTCGGTCGTCCGGTCGCTGCTGACCGACGTCCCACTGTCCGGTGTGGCCACCCTCGCGGAGCTGAACATCGGAGACGTCGACCGGCGTCATCCCGATCTCGCCGAGCTGGTCGGCCCCGGGAACCTGTGGTGCGTCGGCGTGAACCAGATCCTGGCAGCGCAACGCCTCGGCGACGGGAGCCTCCGTGTCGGGATCTCGCTGCCCGCAGACGATCGCCCCATCGACGCATACCGTAGGAAGCCCGCTCTGCTGGACATGTTCGGTGGCTGGGACCCACGCCTCACCGCACTCATCGAGGCCGGTGACAGCGCGCCGACACCGCGCCTGATCGAAGCGATGCCCATCGGCACGCGCTGGTCCAGCCGGCCGGGCGTCACCCTCATCGGCGACGCCGCGCACCTCATGCCGCCGGTCGGCGAGGGCGCCAACCAGGCCATGCTCGACGCCGCCGAACTCGCCAGTCGGCTCGTCGCCAACCCCGCCGACCCGGAATCGGCAATCCGGGCGTACGAGGAGGTGATGTTCACCAGGATTCACCCGATCGCCGGAATGTCCGCACGAGTCCAGGCGATGATGCTGTCCCCCACCGCAGCGGAAGACATCGTCCGCTTCTTCACGGCCCGGCCCGCCGAACCGGCACCCGCAGACTGAGAACGCGCTGTGCGGCACGGGCCGCCTGAGAACGCGCTGTGCGGCACGAGCCGCGGCGACGTGGGAGAAGGTCCGTGAGCGGTTCACCCGCGCCCTTCGTCTGGTTTATCGCCAGCCCTACCGGGAAGACCCGCGAACCAGTACGGGAGGGGCGAGGATGACGGAACGCGCATTAAAACCCAGACAAGTAGCGTACGCCGCGATGGCCGGCACCGCGTTTGAGACGTACGAATACTTCCTCTACGCTTTCGTCGCGGCGACCGTCTTCGGCCCGATCTTCTTCCCCGCCTTCCACCCCTGGCTGGGCACCCTTGCAGCGGTGTCGAGCCACGCGATCGCGTTCTTCGTCCGACCGCTGGGTGCCCTGCTGTTCGGTCGGATGGGCGACCGGCTCGGCCGACGACCGGCGCTCATCACCTCGCTGACGCTGATGGGCGTTGCCACCATCGGCGTCGGTCTGCTGCCGACCTACGCTGCCATCGGTGTCACCGCGCCGATCCTGCTGGTGGCGTTGCGTCTTCTTCAGGGCCTGTCAGTCGGGGGAGAGATTCCGGGCGCGGTGCTGATCGGCGTCGAACACTCGCCGCCGGAACGGCGCAACCTCTTCGGCGCCTTCGCCTACATCGGGGTCACCATCGGATTCCTGATCGTCGCGGTGTCATTGCTGCTGGTCACCACGGTGGTCGGCGCGGAGACCTTCCAGAGCTGGGGATGGCGGATCCCGTTCCTGTTCAGCGCGGTACTCCTGGTCTTCGGGCTGGTACTTCGTACCCGGCTGGCGGAGACACCCGAGTTCATCGCGGCGGAAAGCCGGATCAGTCGGGAACGGGCCGCCGGTCGGCTGGGCACGCTGTTGCGTGGGTCGGGCCGCCCCCTGCTCGTCGCCACTCTGATCTGGATCGGCCCGGCCACCTTCTTCTATGCGTTCCTGACCAGCCTGCTCGCCTACACGAAGAATTACGTACCAGAGTTGAGCACCGCGACAGTGCAGTGGGCGCTGCTGCTGACCGCGACCGCGCTGACCGTGATCGCCGTCATCTCCGCCCACTACGGCAACCACGCGAACCGGGAACGGATGATCATCATCGCGGGTATCTGGTGGACCATCTGGGCGGCACCCTCGTACCTTTTGGTCGACCTGGGGTCCACACCGGCGCTGTTTACGGCCATGCTGGTCGGTGTCGTACCCCTCGGAATCGTCACCGGGGTGGCACCGGCGCTGACCGCCGACCTGTTCCCCGTCGAGGTGCGCTACCTCGGCCTCGCCATAGCCCTCACCATCAGCGTGCTGATCGGCGGGGCTCTCCTGCCGATACCCGCACTCGCCCTGGTCGGCGCGGCCAACGGCTCGGTCGTACCCATGATCGCCATCCTGCTGGTAGCCGGCGTCGCCTCCATCGTCGGCGGCTTCATGGTCCGGAGGATGCACGCGAAGCCCGCGGGCGCGTGAAACCCGAACCGCGCGGCGTGTAGGCGCTGGTTGCGGCGCCCGAGTGAGTGGAGCATGCGCCTGCCCGCATCCGTGCGGCGCGGTGGCCACCTTCTTGTGCCCTAACCTTCCCTATCAGAACTAAAAGTCTTGTCGCGCGGAGGGGTGTTGGGCATGATAGGTGCCCATGAAGGTAAATGCGGTCCACGCTGCTGACGAGGAATTCTCCCTGCTTGGCGCACCAGCAGGGGCGGACCGTGTAGCGTGTCGTCCCCGGCGGGGCCGACCGCGCGGGAAGCCGGGCAACCCCATCGGGTCGTTCACGAAGCCGACGTCATGAACTCGATCTACCGCTCCGAGAACGGCCGCCGCGCGGTGGAGGAGCGTTACCGCGCGTTCCTGCACGCCTGGCCCGTGCCCTCGACGGAGTCGTTGCTCTCCACCCGCCAGGGTGACACCTTCGTCGTTTCCTGCGGCCCGCCCGACGCCCCGCCGGTGGTCCTGCTGCACGGCGGCGGGTTCAACTCGGCGGCCTGGTTGAGCGATGTCGCAGGCTGGGCCCAGTCGCATCGGGTGTACGCCGTCGATGTGATCGGCGAGCCCGGCCTCAGCGCGCCGTCTCGGCCGTCGCTGGAGACGGATGCCTACGCCGAGTGGCTCGATGACGTGCTTGACGGGCTCGGGGTCACGCGGGCGGCGTTCGTGGGCGCGTCGCTGGGCGGGTGGCTGGCGCTCGATTTCGCCGTACGCCGACCGGAGCGGGTGGCGCGGCTCGCGCTGCTCGTACCCGCGGGGATCGGGCGTCAGAAGCACGGCGCGATCATCGCCTCGCTCTTCCTCGTGCCCTTCGGTAGAAGAGGTCGGCGTGCGGCTTACCGCTTCGTGCTCGGTCCCGTCCCCGCGTCGAGGGTGTCGGGTGCCGAGGCGGCCCTTCACCGAGACTTCGCCGACTACCTGCTGCTCATCCTGATGAACTACCGGATGCGACGCGAGCGGATGCCGGTCTTCACCGACGAGCAACTGCGCCACCTCGATGCGCCGTTGCTGGTCGTCGCCGGAGCGAAGGACCGGATTCTGGACACGCACCACACCGCCCGCCGACTGCGTCACCTGTGTCCCGACGCCGCCGTCACCATGCTGCCCGACACGGGCCACATCCCCACCGGATACGCCGAGACCATCCAGCGGTTCCTGACCGACGCAGGCCAGGAATGAACGAGATTCCCGAGTCTGAGCCGACCGAGGACGTGCGGGCACTGCGCCCGATGCTGCGCGCCGACCTCGTCGCGGCGATGAAGGCGGGCCAGCCTGTGCCACCAGCATGCGGTCGAAGGGGTCGCGGTGATGCGGTGGCAGGCGGCCGGCGACGATGGCGTGGGCGTGGGTCTCGCGGTGCGGTTGGCCCGCCGCACCAGCGGCACGACCTTCGCCACCGGGTGCCGAACGCGGTGTCGAACGGCCGACACCGTCGAGCGCCGGAAGGGCGGGGCCAACCGCAGAGGTGCGACCCGAGGGGAAGATGATCAGCGATCTGGGTCGTACACCGTCGGCGACCTGGGGAGGACGCGGGAGCGCGAGCTGGCGGCGAGGGTGGTGGCATGACCGAGACGATCACAGGAACTGGCATGTCCCCGCTCGAGATTCTGCTTGTCCTTGGCGCCGCTGTCCTGGTGCTCGCCCGCTGGTTACCCGCCGTGGCTCGTGGCCCGGTCACCCTCGCGGCGGCGGCAACCGCGGCGCTTTCCGCAGCGGTGTCGATCGTGCTCGGGCTGCGCTGGCAGATGGTGCCCGTCGTTGCGGCCGCCGCGATCGCGCTCGGGTTCGCCGCCGTCCCGCTGCTGCGACAGCGCGCCGGGCGAACTGTGCGGCGGGCGCCGCGGTGGCTGGCGTTGCCGGGATCGGCTGCGTGCCTGGCTCTGCTCGCGGTCGGTCCCGTGGCGGCGTGGGCGCTACCCGAGCCGGCGTTTCCTGAGCCGTCAGGCCGGTACGCGGTGGGCACCACCGTGCTGGAGTGGACCGACTCCGGTCGCCCCGAAACCTTCACCGCCGAGCCCGACGACCATCGCAGCGTTGTGGTGCAACTCTGGTACCCCGCCTGTCGCGGCACCAGAAACCCTCCTCATTCCGCATAACATGCGTTACGCAACAGTCGTTACGTTACCCGGCTGGGTCTGGCCACGCCACCCGGGTTTGTCGAACACGCGAAAGGCCGCCCCGCCGCGAACCGCCGGAGCCGATGACCTCGACCGCACGGCGCGGAGGAGGGAGGCGGCCGGGTCAGCCGGTGAACCGGGGCGCGGGCTTGCCGCAGAGGTGCCCGGCCGGCAGTCGCCGACCGCAGATCACCAGCAACAGATTCTGGGCGAGGCCGTGCAGCGGTGTGCCCGAGCCGTACTCCCATTCCAGGTCGGTGGCCCGCAGCCGGACCCCGGCCAGGTCGGTGCCGAAGAACCGGGCGTTGCGCGGCCGCATGCCGGTCAGCACCGCGGTCAACCGCTCGGCCGGAACGCGGCGGTCCAGGCCCAGCGCCACCGTGATGTCCAGACCGTGGATGACGTCGTGCGACAGCGCACCGACGACCCCGCCACCGACCGGCGTCCACGGGTGCTCGGCGTTGTCTCGCAGGGCCGCGACCAGCCGTTGGGGCGGCAGCGCCGCCGCGTCCCGGCGTGCCGCGAAGTTCGCTGCCCGGTTGAAGCTGCCGCGTGCCCTCACCACGTCGAGCGCCAGGCGCCCGAGTGAGGTCCGGAACGGCATCGTCAGGTGTGCGACGACCTCCCGTACCCGCCAACCGGCACACAGGGTGGGTGCGTCCCACCGCTCTGCCGGCAGCGCCGCGAGCAGGTCCGCCAGCTCACGCCGCTCGGCCGCGACCGCGGCCCGAAGCCGATCTTCCACTTCGCCTCCCGTTGCCTCCGCGCCGGCCCGGTCGGGCCGGCTTCCAGAGGTACGAGACGAGCCGTGTCGTCTCATCGGTGCGGTGTTGTCGGTGCGGGTGCGTAGGGTTCGGACCGTGGTGGAGACATCGACCGCCGGGGTGACCGTCGCCGACCGGCTGGAGTCGTTCCGGGTGGAGCTGACCGGCTACTGCTACCGGATGCTCGGCTCGGGCTTTGAGGCCGAGGACGCGGTGCAGGAGACCCTCATCCGCGCCTGGCGGGCGATCGACCGACACGACGAGCGGCGCTCGTCGCTGCGCACCTGGCTGTACCGGATCGCCACCAACGTCTGCATCGACATGCTGCGTGGCCCGCAACGCCGGGCGCTGGCCATGGACCTCAGCGGCGCGTCCCGGGCCGGTGAGGAACTCGGGCCTCCGTTGCCGGAACGGGCCTTCGTCCAGCCCGTCCCGGACGCCCTCGTCCTGCCGGCGCAGGGCGGCCCGGAGGAGCAGGCCGTGCGCCGTGAGAGCATCCGGCTGGCGTTCGTCGCCGCACTCCAGCGCCTGCCGGCCCGGCAGCGGGCCGTGCTGATCCTGCGTGATGTGCTGTGCTGGCGGGCTGATGAAATCGCCGACCTGCTCGGCAGCACGGTCACGGCAGTGAACAGCGTCCTGCAACGGGCCCGGGCCACCCTGAAGACGGCGCGGGCCACCCCGAGCGAGCCGCTGCGGCCGGACGATCCTGCCCAGCGCGAGCTGCTGGCGCGATACTGCGACGCGTTCGAGCGACACGACGTGGCCGCCCTGGTCACGCTCCTGCACGAGGACGCCACCATGTCGATGCCGCCCTTCGCGTGGTGGTTACGCGGCCGGGAGGAGTTCCGAAGGGCGCTGCTGGCGACGAACGTGTGCGCGGGGGCCCAGCTGATCCCGGTGTCCGCGAACGGGTCGCCGGCGTACTGGCAGACCCGTCCGGGACCGGACGGTGAGCATGTGGTGTTCGCGCTGGTCATCCTCGACGTGGCCGGCGGCCTGGTCACGGGCAGCACCACCTACCTCGGCCCGGACCGGCTGCTCCGGTTGTTCGGCCCGCCAGCGGTGTCGTCGGTGCCGGTTTGATGAGGTGCGGGCGGGCTCACGTCGTGCCACGAATAACCAGGTGTGGGCTGAGCACCGCTGGTGGTGGCAGTTCGCCGGCCAGGAGTTGATTCACCTGGTGTACGGCGAGCTCGCCGAGCCGCCGCTTGTCGAGGTGGATCGTGGTGAGCGGCGGATCGATCAGCTCTCCGATGCTCAGGCCGTCGAAACCGACCAGCGCGCACTCCGCCGGTACGGCGACGCCGAGCCGGCGGGCCGTCTGGAAGGCGCCGATCGCGACGAGGTCGTTGAATGCGAGCACCGCGGTCATGTCGGGATGTGCGGCGCGCAGCGTTTCGAACGCGCTGCCGCCAGCGGGCGTCGTCTGCTCACCGAGGACGACCCATCCGTCGTCGACCGGCAGCTGGTGGGCGCGAGCGACGTCGAGGAATGTCTGGCGCCGCAACGCGTAGCTGCACCCCGGTGAAACCGGAACCGACGATGTCCTGGATGGCCTCCCGCAGCTCCGGGCGATCGTGCCCGGCAGCGGCCTTCGGCAGGGCCACGCCGGTTGCGGTGGCCATCCCGGGTGCGGCCACCCCGGCCAGCAGTGTTACGGCCAGCGCGGTGACCCCCACTCGCCGGAGGGGCCGTAACGCCCGGAGCCTGTCGCGCAACGACCTCCGTAGCCCGGTTGAGGCGGCCAGCTGATTGATGGTCATAATTTTCCTTCCGGTAGGTGATTTTCTCGGTGGCATCGGCATGGCCAGCGGCCTGGCTGATCGTCAGGCCGCTGGCCATGCCGTTCAGCGGCCCGTGCGGTCGAGGGTTGTGACCTCGCGTACGGCCTCGGCGATGGCGCGGAAGTCCTTCCGCAGGATCGCGCCGTGGCTGCTGGCGACCTGCGCGCCCGTGAGGTGATGCGCAACGGCGGCCCCACCGCCTACCGTGCCGACCTGGCCCACCGGGCCACCGAACGCCGCGCCCGGCGGCGCAGGCAGCCCGTCGCCCGCGGGTCGCAGCAACCCGAGCAGGCTCACGGACGCGATCCCGAGGCCGGGCGCGAGTACGAGGAGACGTTCACCACCCTGCTCATGCAGCAGGGCGTGCCCAAGATGAGGTCTCGGGTGCTGACCTGCCTGTTCACCACCGACGCGGGCAGTCTCACCGCCGCCGAACTCGTCGGGCACCTTCAGGTCAGTCCGGCGTCGGTTTCCAAAGCGGTGGCGTTTCTGGAAAGCCAGGGCCTCATCCGCCGGAAACGCGACGAACGCCGCCGCGACCGCTACCTCGTCGACGACGACGTCTGGTACCAGTCGTCGATGATCGCCGCTGCCCGATCGAACGCCCAGCTCGCCGAAACCGCCCGGCAGGGCGTCACCATCCTCGGCTCGGACACCCCGGCCGCCGTCCGCCTGGAGAGCATCGCCCGTTTCGTTGATTTCGTCGCCGAGAGCATCACTCGCGCCGCGGAACAGGCCCGCGACATCCTGCACACGAAAACGGCAACCACGCCACGTTCGGATCAGCGGCAGGAGTCCGGCCCCGGCAGGTGAAACAGCCACCCGGCGTGCTCCGCAACCGGGTGGCTGACAGTCCGACAGACAAATCACCGATAGGCCCCGGCACCCGACCGGCGCATGGTGGAGGCAGGTGGAGAGGCTGCGTTGGCGGGCCACGTCGCATCCCTCCGGCCCGGCGGCGGCCCGCGTGCCGCCGCCGGACGCCGCCCGCCAACGTCAGGACGATGACGTCACCCCACCTCCGGTCGGCGCCCTACGGCGCAGCGTTCCGTCGCGGGCGGACGACCGGGCACGCCGGCGGCTGCCGCGCGTGTGAGCAAGAAAGGAGGGGGCGGAGATGGCCGCTCCCACCGTTACCGCCAGCCTCAACGCCTCGACCTACTCGCCCGGCGACCCGATGACGCTCACCGTCACGTACGGCGACCCGGACACCCGGCCCGTCACGGTCACCGTCGTGGTGACCGACTCCCAGGGCAACCGCAGCGCCCCGGCCAGCGTCACCGCCGTCGTCGACCCGCTCACCGTCGCCGTCACCGACGACTCGGGGCGGGCCTGGACGAAGCTCTCCGACAACGGGTCGGTGGCCGTCTACCGGGCGGTGGCGTGATGCCCCGGGTCACCGTCACCGTGCGGGACCACGGGGGGCGGGCCGCCACCACGACGGCCGACTACACGATCGCCCCGCCGGTGTTGGGCGGCTACTACCTGGTCGGCAACGGCGACCCGACGGCGGACCTGACCGGCGGCAACTTCCGTTCGCTGACCCAGTACCGCAGCCTCGGCGACGGCTACGTCCTCCCGGGCTGGAACAAGCCGTGGCTGCCCACCCTCGGACGCAACGGGTTCGCGATCACCGTGGTACTGGAACTGAAGCACTACGGGGCCCCGGACACCGGGCCGCAGACGTTCACCGTCGACGGGGTCAACCACTCCGTCCCGGCGCCCGCGATGACGATCCAGCAACGTCCCGGGACGGCGTGGCCGAAGGCGTACGGGTACGGCCAGGTCCTCGCCGGCCGCTGCGACGGGCTGTTGGCCCGGGCCCTGTCGCAGTACCGCGCGCTGGGCTTCCCGGTGAACATCCAGCTCGCCTCCGAACTGGACACCGACCACGAGTTCGGCACCACCGAGTCGGGCGTGTCGTACGACTGGGCGGACTCGGACAGCCGCGCGGTGCAGGCGATGACCTACATCGTGGACTGGTTCCGGTCCCGCCCGCTGCCGGCCGGCACCACCTTCTCGATCGGCGCGGGCGGCTTCGACCGGGCCGCCTACCGGCGTACCCACCCGGAGTCGCTGATGGCGAAGCTGGACTTCCTCCAGTGGAACGTCTACGCCATCAATCCGATCCACACCGCGCTGGCCCGGTTCCGCCGTACCCGGGACTGGGTGGTCGCCGACCTCGGCCCGGTGGCGCTGTCCCGCCCGGTGATCGTCGCCGAGTGGGGGGTCCGGGTCGCCGAGTTCCCCGACCAGGCGGCCTGGATCGCCACGGTGCCGTCGGCCATCGCCCGGCTCAACGCCGAGCGGGGGCCACGGATCGTGCGGACGAACTACTTCAACTCCGGGTGGGGCACCCTCTCACCCAGGGCGGCCGGGCTGGCCGCGCTGCGGGCGGCCTACGCGACCCGGCCGTACGCCTGATCCGGCCGGTCACGACGGCAGAGCGAGGGACGTGGCCTGGTCGTCCGGCGAGGCCACGGTCCCCCGGCTCGGGGCGCGGTCGGTCGAGGCAGGTGCCGGCGGCCCGGTCGGGCGCGAGTCCCTATGCTCGGAGCATGGAACTGCGGATCTTCACCGAGCCCCAGCAGGGGGCCAGCTACGACCAGTTGCTCGCCGTGGCCAGGGCCGCCGAGGACGCCGGGTACGGAGCGTTCTTCCGCTCCGACCACTACCTGAAGATGGGCGCGGTGAGCGGGGACCCGGGGCCGACCGACGCCTGGACCACGCTGGCCGGGATCGCCCGGGAAACCTCCCGGATCCGGCTCGGCACGCTGATGACCGCCGCCACGTTCCGGCTGCCCGGCCCGCTCGCCATCACCGTGGCGCAGGTCGACCAGATGAGCGGTGGCCGGGTCGAGCTGGGCATCGGCACCGGCTGGTACGCCGAGGAGCACACCGCGTACGGCATTCCGTTCCCGCCGGTGGGGGAGCGCTTCGACCGGCTCGAGGAGCAGCTCGCCGTCATCACCGGGCTGTGGGAGACGCCGGTCGGCAAGACTTTCGACTTCGCCGGGACGTACTACCCGGTGGCCGACTCACCGGCCCTGCCCAAGCCGGTGCAGCAGCCACGCCCGCCGATCCTGCTCGGCGGCATGGGGCCGAAGCGCACCCCGCGCCTCGCCGCCCGCTACGCCGACGAGTTCAACCTTCCGTTTCTCTCCGTCGAGGCCACCGTCGCCCAGGTCGGCCGGGTCCGCCAGGCGTGCGCCGAGATCGGCCGTGACCCGGGCACGATGCGCTGGTCCCACGCCCTGGTGTTCTGCTGCGGCCGGACCGACGCCGAGGTGGCGCGCCGGGCCGCCGCGATCGGGCGGGAGCCGGCCGAGCTGCGGGAGAACGGCCTGGCCGGCACCCCCGCCGAGCTGGTCGACAAGATCGGCCGGTACGCCGAGACCGGCAGCGAACGGATCTACCTCCAGCTGCTCGACCTGGCCGACCTGGACCACCTGGAGCTGGTCGCGGCCGAGGTCCTGCCGCAGCTGTGACCCGGGCCCGCCGGTGCGCCGCTCCGGTCCAGGCCTGCGGGCGCAGCCCGGGTCAGCGGGCCGGCAGGGCCACTCCCGGCTCGCGCAGCACCGTGTCCAGCCGGCCGTCCCGGTCGCTGTCGAGGTAGGTGATGTCCGGTACGCCGTCGCCGTCGAGGTCGAACTGCACCACGTCGGCGATCCCGTCGCCGTCCAGGTCGGTGACCACCTGGGTGGACCCGTCCAGGTGGTGGGTGACGATGGACATCGCGCCCGGGCCGTCCGTGCGCGGGGCCGGACCGGGGCCCGGCGGCTCCGGCTCGGGCTCCGGGGTGGGAGCCGGCGCGGTCAGGTGCGGGTGCCGGGCCGGCGGCGCGCTCTCCGGCTCCAGCCCGATCCCCGTCGGATCCATCTCCTCCTCCGACGGGTAGACGTCGCCGTGCAGGATGGGGTCGCGGTAGCTGCTCATCACCTCAGTGTTCCCCATGGGCGCCCTGGACAACCGCGATCACGACGGAGGTATGCCATGGAGCTGCACCGAAGGCCCGGCCGGTTCCTGCTGCCGGTGATCTGCGTCCTGGCGGGTGCCCTGCTGCTCGCGATCGGTGACGGTCACGGGCTGCTGCGGACCCTGGTGGCGGTCGGCGGCATCGCGCTCGGCGTCGTTGTGCTCGCCGGCACGCTGCGCCCGTTCCGGTTCGCCGCCGACACCGGCGGCCTGACCGTTCGGCGGCCCGGCCTGCGCCGCCGGTTCACCTGGGCCGAGCTGGACGCGCTGGTGCTGGAGCAGCCGGCACCGCGCTCCGGCGGGCCTGTCGCCCCGCGCCTGCTCGCGGTGCCGGCGGCCGGCGCGGAGGTGGGCCCGGCCGGCGCGCGCCACCCGGTGGACGACCGCCCGGCGGTGGAACTGCTCGACCTCGGCGAGGTCCGGGAGTCGCCGGACGAGGTCTCCGCCGCGCTGGCCCGGTGCGCGGGCGACCGCTTCCTCGACGCCCGGCCGTCGCGTCGCGTCGCGTTCCCCGACCCCGACTTCACGGTCACGCTGCGCGGCTACCGGGTCGGGCCGGTGGACGCGCTGATCCGGCAGGGGCAGGAGGCGCTGACCTTCGGCGGCCCGGAGCGGCGGCGGGCGGCCCGCGCGGCGCTCGACCAAGCCCGGGTGACCGGCCTGGCCCGCGACGTCCGTGGCTACAGTGTGCCCCAGGTCGACGAGGCGCTGGACGCCCTCGCCGCCGCCCTGACCGAGGAGACGTGAGCACCGTGACCGACCTTCCCCGCCGCAACTGGGCTGGCAACGTCACGTACGCCGCCCGCGCCTTCCACCGCCCCTCCTCGACGGACGAGCTGCGCCGGCTGGTGGCCGGCAGCGACCGCGTCCGGGCGGTCGGCACCGGTCACTCCTTCAACCGCCTCGGCGACACCACCGGGGAGCTGGTCTCCCTCGCCGGCCTGCCGTCGACGGTCGAGATCGACCGGGAGCGTGGCACGGTCACCGTCGCCGCCGCCCTGCGCTACGGCGACCTGGCGACCCGGCTGCACGCCGAAGGGCTGGCCCTGGCGAACCTGGCCTCGTTGCCGCACATCTCCGTGGCCGGCGCGGTGGCCACCGGCACCCACGGCTCCGGTGCCGGCAACCGCAACCTGGCCGCGGCGGTGGCCGCGCTCGAACTGGTCACCGCCGACGGGGACCTGGTCACGGTTGACCGCGGCGATCCCCGCTTCGCCGGCATGGTGGTCTCCCTCGGGGGGCTGGGCGTGGTCACCCGGGTCACCCTGGACACCACCCCCACCTTCGACGTCCGCCAGTACGTCCACCTCGACCTGCCCGGCGAGGCGATCGACACGGCGTTGTCCTCGGCGTACAGCGTCAGCGGGTTCACCTCCTGGCGTTCGTCGCGCGTCGACCAGGTCTGGCGCAAGCAGCTCGCGGACCAGCCGGCCCCGCCCGCCGACTGGCTCGGCGGCGCCGCCGCGAAGGTACCGGTGCACCCGGTGCCCGGGATGCCGGCGCGCAACTGCACCGCCCAGCTCGGCGAGCCCGGCCCGTGGCACGAGCGGCTGCCGCACTTCCGACTCGGCTTCACCCCCAGCAGCGGCGACGAACTCCAGTCGGAGTACCACCTGCCCCGGGCCGCGACGGCCGACGCGCTGGCCGCGCTGGACGGGATGCGGGACCGGATCGCCGGTGTGCTCCAGGCCTGCGAACTGCGTACGGTGGCCGCCGACGGGTTGTGGCTGAGCCCGAACCACGACCGGGACAGCCTCGCCGTCCACTTCACCTGGATCGACGACGCCACGGCGGTGCTGCCCGTGCTGGCCGAGGTGGAACGGCGGCTCGCCCCCTTCGCGCCCCGCCCGCACTGGGGGAAGGTCTTCTCCCTGGAACCGGCGGAGGTAGCCGCCACCTTCCCCCGGTACGCCGACTTCCGGGCCCTGCTGGCCGAGTGGGACCCGGCCGGCAAGTTCCGCACCGAGGCGCTGGACCGCTACTTCCCGCGCCCCTGACCCACCCGGCCGCGGCGGATTCGCTGGTAATCGACGCGCGCCAGACGCGGGGAATCGGAGTGCGCGGCCGGCGCGCCCGAGGCTCTTGACAGCCCTGTATGTGAGCGATAACACTGCTGCGAGCCGACGACTGAGCTCGCCGAACGCAACAACAACCGTCCCCCTCCACATCGGTTGTCGAAGGCTCATCGCCCGTACCACGACGGTCATGACCGCGGCAGCGCAGCCCGGCCTCGCGGTGGAACTTCCGACGGCTCCCGTCGCTGTTGCCTGATCGTCGTTGTGGTCCTGGAACCCCGCCGATCCGTCCTCACCCCCGAAAGAGGCAGGTACTTGTGAAAGCAGTTGTGCGGCCCCTGACGGCCACCCTCGCCGCTGTTACCACCGCGCTGGCAGGCATGGCCACGCTCACCTTCGCCGCCTCGCCCGCCGCGGCGGCGCCCGGCAGCCCCGCCGTCCGGCCGCCGCTGGGCTGGAACAGCTGGAACACCTTCGGATGCAACATCAACGAAGCCAAGATTCGCGGGGCTGCGGACGCCATGGTCAGCTCCGGCATGAAGGCAGCCGGCTACGAGTACGTCGTGGTGGACGACTGCTGGCAGGCGACGACCCGCGACGCCGCCGGCAACCTTCGCTCCGACCCGACCCGCTTCCCGTCGGGCATGAAGGCGCTGGGTGACTACATCCACAGCAAGGGACTGAAGTTCGGCATCTATCAGGCCCCGCGCGAGGAGACCTGCGCCCAGTACTTCAACACCGTTGGCGGCGCCACCGGCGCGCTCGGCCACGAGCAGCAGGACGCGAACACGTTCGCCTCGTGGGGCGTCGACTTCCTCAAGTACGACTGGTGCTCGCCCTGGGGCACCCTCAACGACCAGATCGCCAGCTTCTCGCTGATGCGCGACGCGCTGCGTGCCACGGGACGGCCGATCGTCTACTCGATCAACTCCAACAGTGCGCACTCCAACACCGGGCCCTCCTTCGACTGGAGCCCGGTGGCGGACATGTGGCGAACCACCGAGGACATCACCGACAAGTGGCGCAGCGGCTGCACCGGCGACTGCTTCATGGGCGTCACCGAGATCCTCGACGTGCAGGCCCCGCTGCACTCCTGGGCGGGCCCGCAGCACTGGAACGACCCCGACATGCTCGAGGTGGGCGTACGCGGCACCTTCTCCCCGACCGAGAACCGGGCGCACTTCAGCATGTGGGCCATCATGGCCGCTCCGCTGATCGCCGGTAACGACATCACCACCATGCCCGCCGACGTCCGCGCCGTGCTGACGAACCCCGATGTGCTGGCCATCAACCAGGACTCGCTGGGTCGGCAGGCCCAGCGGGTGCGTGACTTCGGTGAGACCGAGGTGTGGGCCAAGCCGCTCAGCGACGGCTCGGTCGCGGTCGCCCTGCTGAACCGGTCGGGCAGCACCGCGACGATCTCCACCACCGCCGCCGAGATCGGTATGCCCGCGGCGAGTGGCTACAACCTGTTCGAGGTCTGGACACACGCGGCCCGCAACACCTCCGGCGCGATCAGCGCCACCGTCCCGGCGCACGGGGTGGCCATGTACCGGGTACGGACCGGCTCCACGACCCCGACCGACACCTTCAGCCTGCGCGGTGCCGGATCCGGTCGTTGCCTGGACATTCTTGGCGGCGCGCCCATCGACGGCCCTCAGGCGGTCATCTGGGACTGCAACGGTGGCATCACCCAGGTCGTGACCGCCGCCTCCGGCCAGCTGCGCATCGGCGGCAAGTGCCTCGACGCCGAGAACAACGGAACCGCGAACGGCACCAAGGTGATCCTCTGGACCTGCGGCTCGGGCACCAACCAGCAGTGGACGACGCAGGCCGACGGCACCATCCGCGGAGTTCAGTCCGGCAAGTGCATCGACGTCAACCAGGCCGCCACCGCCAACAACTCACCCATCATCCTGTGGACCTGCTCCGGTGCCGCGAACCAGCGATGGAGCCGCATCTGAGCGTTGGGCACACTGCCCGGCGGACCTGAGATCGCCGGGGTCCATGTCAGTGGGAGCCTGCTGCCGACGGCAGCAGGCTCCCACGCCCTGTGACCGACCCGACCGCAGCGGGCACCGGATGTCGGGTCCGCCGGCCCCCGCCTGCCTAGCGTGGATCTCGTCAGGGAAGGAGATCCACGTGCTGGATCGGTTGAACGAGGCCATGACGCACGTCGAGCGGCACCTGGACCGGCGCGTCGACGTCGCCGAGCTGGCCCGGATCGCGCTCACCTCGGAGTACCACCTGCGGCGGATGTTCTCCGCGTTGGCCGGGATGCCACTGTCGGAGTACGTCCGCCGCCGGCGGCTCACCGTGGCCGCGGCCGAGGTGATGGCCGGCGAGCGGACGCTGCTCGACGTCGCGGTCCGCTACGGGTACGGCTCGACCGAGGCGTTCACCCGGGCGTTCCGGGCGGTGCACGGCGTCGGGCCCGGCGAGGCCCGGCGTGCCGGCGCGGTGCTGCGCTCCCAGCAGCGGCTCTCCTTCCGTCTCGTCGTCGAGGGGAGTGCCGAGATGCGGTACCGCGTGGTGGAGAAGGCGGAGTTCAGGTTGGTGGGGTGGCGGGCCCGGGTGCCCCTGGTCCACGAGGGGATGAACCCGGCGATCGTGGCGTTCCGCCGGGGGCTCGACAAGGCGGCGGTGGCCCGGGTCGAGGCCCTGTCGGACCAGGAGCCGGCGGGTCTGGTCGACGCCAGCGACCGGCTGGGCGACTCCCGCGAGGAGGGCGCCGAGCTGGACTACTGGCACGGGGTGGTGACCGACGCCGACGTGCCGGAGGGCCTGGCTTCGGTGACCGTCCCGGGCGGGACGTGGGCGGTGTTCGAAACCTCCGGCGAGTTCCCGGCCGCCTTGCAACACCTGTGGCGGGACGTGTTCACCCAGTGGTTCCCCGCCAACCCGTACCGCAGCCGGCCCGGGCCGGAAATCTCCCGTACCCGGATCTCCGTCGACGGCACCCACGCCGACGCCGAGCTGTGGATTCCGGTGGAGCGGGTCGCGGCCTAACGGCGGTCGCCGGACATCTGGTGGCGGAGGCTGCCGCGCTGCACCGCCCGGCTGATGTCACTGGGCGAGACGATCCCGACCAACCGCTGGTCGACGACGACCAGCGCGCGCCCGTCGCTGCATTCGCTGAGCCGGGGGAGCAGATCGTTGAGCTGTTCCTCCGGCCGGGCCAGCACCAGGTCCTCGGCCCGGCAGGCCACCTCGGCGAGGGTGGTGGTGGCCCGCCGGTCGGCGGGGATGCCGCGTACCCGGTCGAGGGTCACCAGCCCGACCGGCCGGCCGTCCTCGGTCAACGGCAACGCCGAGTGGCGGTACGCGAAGAGGTAGTGGTCGACGAAGTCGGCGACGGTCATGTCCGCCGAGGCGGTCTGCGGCTGAGGGGTCATCACGTCGCCGATCCGGACGCCGGCCAGCGCGCTGCCCATCCGGGCCTGGCGTTCCTCCATGCCGGCCGCCCCGATCAGGAACCAGCCGATCAGCGCCAGCCAGAGCCCGCCCACCCCGAAGCCGGTCAGGAACTGGAAGAGCCCGAGGCCGATGAGCAGCGCGCCGAGGACCCACCCGGCGCGGGCGGCCACCATCGACGCCCTCGTCCGGTCACCGGTCGCCTTCCACACCGCGGCGCGCAGCAACCGGCCGCCGTCGAGCGGGGCGGCCGGCAGGACGTTGAAGACCGCCAGCAGCACGTTGATGCCGGCCAGCCAGGCCAGCGACCCGAGCAGCAGGCCGTCCGCACCGGCCAACGAGAGCACCACGGCGATGCCGCCGAAGAAGAACCCGAGCAGCAGGCTGACCAGTGGCCCCACCCCGGCGATGCGCAGTTCCGCGCCCGGGTTCGGCGCTTCGCCGCGCAGCTCGGCCACCCCGCCGAAGAGCCACAGCGTGATCCCCTGCACCTGGAGGCCGTTGCGCTTGGCGACGACCGCGTGCGAGACCTCGTGGGCGAGCAGACCGAGGAAGAACACCACCGCCGCGGCGAGCCCGGCCGCGACGTACGCGGCCACCGGCCGGCCGGGGTACGCCCGGGGGAACTGGTTGGCCGACAGCGCCCAGGCGATCAGCAGGAAGATGACCAGGACACTCCAGTTGACTCCGACGGGTACGCCCGCGATTCGGCCAATCCGGAAACTCGCCCTCATGCTCGCGTCATACCCGCAGCCGGCCTGCTCATGCGTGGGCGGAAGCTCACCCTTCCCGCCGAATGACCGTTACTCCGTGCCGCCCTGTGGTGGACAGGTGGCGGCTTGCAGCAGATCGGCGACGATGTGGATGCCCTCGTGTATGGCGTCCGTGGTGAGGTTGCCGTAGCCGAGAACGAGTTGCGCGGTACGCGTCTTCGACGCCATGCGGTAGCTGCTCATGCCGTAGAGGCCGACGGATCGACGTCGGGCGGCTGCGATGACGGCCTGTTCGTCGGCGCCGGGTGGCAGTTGGGCGACAGCGTTGAAGCCGGCGGCGAGACCCCGAAGCCTGATGTCGGGCGCGTGCTTCCGTAGTGCTTCCACGAGAGCCTGACGGCGTGCGGCGTAGCGTCGGCGCATGTGGCGTAGGTGCCGGTCGTACATGCCGCTGCGCAGTAGCTCGGCGAGGGCGAGTTGGTCCATGACGGGTGAGCCACGGTCGGTGAGCTGTTTGTGCTTGGCGACCGCGGCCGACAGGTGCGGGGGCGTGACCGCCCAGCCGAGCCGCAGGGCGGGTGCGAGTGACTTGCTGACCGAGCCGAGCAGCGCCACCCGGTCCGGTGCGAGACCCTGGACGGCACCGACCGGCTCGCGGTCGTACCGGAATTCGGTGTCGTAGTCGTCCTCGATGATTGTCGCGTCTCGGGCTGATGCCCAGGCGACGACGGCGTGTCGCCGTTCGGGGGTGAGGACGACGCCGGTGGGCGACTGGTGCGCGGGGGTGAGGATCACGGCGCGTGCGTCGGTCGCCTCGAGAGTCTCGACGTCGATGCCCTGGTCGTCGACGGGTACGGCGACGACGTTCAGCCCCACCATCGTGCCGATCGTGTGGTGGTCGGGGTCGCCGGGATCCTCGACGGCCACAGTCCGGACACCGCTGTCGGCGAGTGCGCGCAGGAGCAGTTGCAACCCTTGTGCGTACCCGGCGCAGACGATCGTGTGGCTGGGGTCTGTGGCGACGGCACGGACCCGCCGAAGATAGGCGGCGAGTACCTCACGCAGCGCCGGTGTGCCGTACGGGTCGGGGTAGCCGAGTGCCTCGGTGGGCGCCTGCCGACAGGCGCGGCGTAGCGCCCGGCCCCAGTCTTCCCGGGGGAAGCTCGACAGATCGGGTACGGCGGGCCGGAAGTCGATTCGGATCCGTTCGCTGTCGGTCGCCCGCACCGGACGGTCCGGTGCCGGGCAGGCGGTCGCCGCAACCCAGGTGGCCGAGCCAGGCGATGTGACGAGATAGCCCTCGGCTTGCAGTTGGGCGTAACACTCGGTGATCAGGCCACGGGAGACGCCGAGGTCGGCGGCCAGTACGCGAGACGGGGGCAACCGTTCCCCGGCGCCCAGCCGACCGGTCCGGATGGCTTCCCGCAGCGCGCGTTCGATCTGACTGCGCAGCGGTTCCGCGCTCTTCCGGTCCACCGGCAGGGGCAGCCCCGGCCCAGAACCGGTCCACTCAACAGGCATGAAACTGGACCTTACCGATGGACCGGTTGAGACCTACGGTTCCCGCATGACTGGTCTTCCGCTGGCCGCGACGGGCCGCACCCTGCTGAGCATGAGCGTGTCCTTAGACGGTTTCGCCGCCGGACCCGACGTCACCACCGAACAGCCGATGGGCAGGGGCGGCGAGCGGCTGCACGAGTGGCTGTTTCACGACGGCGGAAACCGCGTGGTGGCTGCCGACGGCGTCACCCCGGCCGGGGTCGACGTCGAACAGGCACGGGAACGTTACGCGACGACCGGCGCCGTGGTGATCGGCAAACGGACGTTCGACGTCGGTGTGGGCCTGTGGCAGGACACCCCGTTTCCGGTGCCGTGCTTCGTGGTCACCCATGAGTCGCGCGAGCCGTTGACGATGAAGAGCGGCACCTTCACGTTCGTCACCGACGGACTCCACAGCGCGCTGCGCCAGGCGTGCCAAGCTGCGGGCGACCGGAACGTCCTCATCATGGGCGGGCCCACCACGGGACAACAGTTCGTCAGGGCCGGGCTCGTGGACGAGATCCACGTGCAACTCGTGCCGGTGTTCCTCGGCACCGGCACCCGCCTGTTCGATCACCTCGGCGCCGACCACATCGAACTCGAACGAACCGCGGTGATCGAATCGCCACACGTCACGCACCTACGCTTTCGCGTCATGAAATGACCG
>NZ_SMKN01000419.1 GCF_004348675.1 Micromonospora sp. KC606
CCCCACCCCCACCCGACGCCACCGGATCACCAGCGTCTGGGTGCTGCTCGCCACGGTCGCCCCCGAGCTCGACGAGTGGGCCGCCTACTTCGCCGCCAGCGCCGGCAGGCGGGCCGCCGCCGAGGCCGGGATACCCCGGGTGGTGAGCGCCCGGGAGGCCGACGACCTGATTCGGGCCGCCGAGCAGTTCGTGGCGGTGGTGGAGACCGCGCTCGGCTTGGCCCACCAACCCACCCTCGACGGCCGCGCGGCCTGACCGGGCCCGACATCCGGGTGCGAGCCGGGCACACCCCGGCTCCGCATCCACCGCATGACCTGATCCGGCACAGCACGACGACGGGGGGCTGATCCCATGGCGGGCCGCATGGTGGTCGGCTCCGCCGCACTGGCCGCTCTGGTCCGCCCGGCGAGCGCGCCGGACCCGGCCGGCGGCCACCGTACGCTCCCGGTGGCGCCCGAGCTGACCGGCCTGCTGCCCCACCGAGGGCTGCGTCGGGGCAGCACGATCGCGGTCTCCGCCGGCCGGCCCCGCCGCAGCGGTGGCACCTCGCTGGTTCTGGCGCTGCTCGCCGAGGCGTCCCGCGCAGGTTCCTGGTGCGCGGTGGTCGGGGTGCCGACCTTCGGCGTGGGCGCCGCCGCCGAGCTGGGCATCGCCCTGGACCGGCTCGCCCTGGTCCCGGACCCGGGCCCCGAGTGGCCCACCGTGGTCGCCGCGCTGATCGACGGGGTCGACGTGGTGGTCACCGCCGTGCCGCAGACCGTCTCCGCCTCGGTAGCCGGCCGGTTGGCCGCCCGCGCCCGCCAGCGTGGCTGCGTGCTCGTCCCGTACGGCCGCTGGGACGGCGCGGACGTCACCCTCCAGGTGGTCCGCGGGGTCTGGGAG
>NZ_SMKN01000420.1 GCF_004348675.1 Micromonospora sp. KC606
GGGCCGGGCCTCGCCCGCTGTCGGCTCAGTCGCCGGACAGGTCCTCACCGGCCCCGCTGTCGGCGCGCTCCCGGGCCCTCGTGGTGGGCTGTCCCGCGGTGCCGCCGATGATGCGTCGCTCCAGCACCGTCTGGTTGAGGTGCAGCTCGAGCATGTCGAAGATGATCTCGCGGGCCCTGCCGTCGTTGGCTGGGAGCGCCTCGCCGTCGGAACGGACGACCAGGCAGTAGGCGACGTAGTGGCCGCGTACCTGCCAGCCGACCCGGGCCGCGGCCTTGGTGACCGCCTCGGTGCCGTCGCCGGCGGCCATTCCCCGGAAGCGGCCCTGCCGCTCGTCGAGCAGTTGCCGGATCCGGTCGTGGACCTGCTGGGCGGTGCCCTTGTCGGGAAGGTTGAACAGACCGGAGGTGGCCAGGTGCTGGCCGTCGGAGGTGCGCAGCGTCGCCCGGACCACCTGGCTGCATCCGAGCCGGACCAGCAGGTCGGCTATCTCGCCGGCGGCCGCCACCGCGCAGCTGCCGCTGGAGTGCGTCTTCCGCACCTCGTACGCGGGCTGGCCGTCGGTGACCACCAGTTTCTTGCTGGGGAACACCTCCTTGGCGGTCAGCGGCTGCCGGTCGGTGTCCCGCGAGTCGAGGTCGCCGGCGGTCGGCTCGGTGCTGGGGCCGGCGGTGCCGGGCGGGTTGCCCGGCGCTGCCCGGTCGATCTTCGTGGTGCGTTCGATCAGGACGGTGGCGGCGCCGATGCCGCAGAGCGCCAGCAGCACCAGCACGGCGGCGCCACCCACGACGACCTGCCAGAGCCGGTTGCCGCCGCGACCGGAGCCGGAACGGCGGGACGGGGGCGGGTCCACCGGCGCGGTCGGGGTGTACT
>NZ_SMKN01000421.1 GCF_004348675.1 Micromonospora sp. KC606
CGGCAGCACCCGGGGCGTCGCCACGACCGCCCCCACCACCGCGACGCCGACCGCCGGTGCCGCCGCACCCGATCGGGTGCGGCTGACCGACCGGCGCGACGACATCGCCCTGTCGTGGCGGTATCCGCCCGGCGCGGAGGGCCCGGTGGTGGTCGCCGGCGGCCGGTCCGGGCAGGAGACGCGCGCCTTCCAGGAACTGCCCGCCGGGACGGAGAACTTCGTCGTGTACGGCCTGGACCGCACCAACGACTACTGTTTCACGATCGCGGTGGTCTGGTCGACCGAGAGTGTGGCCCGCTCCGGCCAGGTCTGCACGAAGCGGCGCTGACGGCAGGCCGGCGTCGGTGTGACACGGTCACCTGCCGGCCCGGCACGCTTGGTGGGACCACTCGCCGCGCGGTATGTTTCTCAGTTCAGACACAAAAAAGGAACGGCATCTGTTGCCATTCCTGAATCGATTGTAATTGACGAGGAGACGGCTTGTCAACGCACTCCGACGGTTCCGTCGAGCACCAGCGGGACGACGACGAGATCGGCCGCGAACAGGAGTACGTCTCGATGCTCTACGGCCGACTCGACGACCTGCGTGAGCAGGCCGCCCGGCGGCTCACCGAGGAACTGCGCCGCACCGGCGGCACGTTGCAGGACCGCTCCCAGCGGGACAGCTCCGTGCGGATGTACGCCGAGCAGGTCGAGCAGTTCTCCGCCGTCGAGAACGGCCTCTGCTTCGGCCGGCTCGACGGCGACGACGGGCCCCGGCACTACATCGGCCGGATCGGCATCTTCGACACCAGCGGCGACTACGACCCCCTGCTGATGGACTGGCGCGCCCCCGCCGCCCGCCCGTTCTACCT
>NZ_SMKN01000422.1 GCF_004348675.1 Micromonospora sp. KC606
GACCGGGCCGGTGCGGTAGACGCACCAGCGCCGCCTGGCCCCACACCCCTCCCCGGTCACGCCCGGCTGGCCGCCCCAACCAGCCCTTACGCCTCGGCGACAGTGGCGGCGTCCCGAGGCACGCCGACCGCGGGCAGGATGGCCTGATCCACGATGGCGGCCAGTTCATCGTGGGTGGGGAAGCGATCGAGGTCCACGAGCAGCTTGAACACCAGCGCCTCGCCGATCTGGAACACGATCGGAGTGAGCAGCCGCGAGTCGATCGTTCCTTGCTCCGCGTAGTGGCGCAGCACCGTGTGGGTGAATGTGCCGCCACGCGGGTCGAACACCCGCTCGTACAATGCCTCCGCCAGGTCGGGATAGCGCCGCCGTTCCGTCATGATGGCCTTCACGGCGTTCGCCGCCGGTGAGGTCAACCACTCGACCAGCAGGGTCAGCGCCGTGATCAGATCGGCGCGCAGGTCATCCCCGGACGGCGACGGCTCCTCGACCGGATGCGCGTCATGCAGCGCGTCCAGCAGTAGGTCCTGTGGATTGGACCAGCGCCGATACAGGGAGGTCTTGGCGGTCGCCGCGCGCCGGGCGATGCCCTCCATGGTGAGCTGACCGAGGCCGACCTCGGCGACCTCGGCGAGGACCGCCTCGTGTACGGCACGCAGAAGCACCTCCCCGCGCCGCCGCTCCGGGCCCCTGCCACGCACCTGCTCCGCCACCACACCTTCCACTTTAGGAAACGCTGCCGTATCTTACTCACGATAAGCTACGCGACCGTATCTAAGTGGGGTTTCCTGATGTCCACCCCTTCCGTCATGATGGACGATCGCC
>NZ_SMKN01000423.1 GCF_004348675.1 Micromonospora sp. KC606
GGGCTCGTCGTCGACAGGCGCGGCGTCGGTCACGGAGGCTCCCGGTGTCGAGGGCGTGGACGGGGCCGTCAGCGACGGCGGCCGGCGGAGAACCGGCTCGCCATCTGCTTCAGCCTGGCCTGGTTCTCGGGCTTGGCCAGCTCGCGCCGGCCACGGTCGACGAGCTGCTGCCCCTTCGGGGACCGCAGGAACGCGCTGATCCGCTGCACCAGTGACATGTCGTCCTCCGTTCGGTGTCCTCCCTCATGTGTACCCCGGCCCGGCAAACCAGACGTCCACAGTGGCCCGTCAGTCAGTCAGCCGAGTACGGCCGCGACCACCTCGGTCGCACGCCACTCGTGCTGGGCGTACGCGTCGGGAAAGGCGGAGACCTGCACGGCCTGGGCCGCGACGGTCAGTGGCAGGCTCTCCCAGCCGGGGATCTCCAGCAGCACGCTGAGGAACGCCCGGGTGGCGTACTCCGGATCCATCAGGTCGGCGACGGTGCCCCAGCCGCTGCTGGGCCGCTGCTGGAACAACCCGACCGAGTCGTGGTCCCAGCCGATGGCCTGGTGCGGGTAGTTCTGCGACTCGGGCAGCACCCCGCTGGCGTAGTTGTAGAGGGTGCTCTCCTGCATGGCGGTGGCGACGGCGATGACCAGGGCTCGCCGGGGTGCGCCCATCTTCCGTCCGGCCTTGACGATCGCGATGGCGTTGTCCATCTGCGCCCGGTCCAGGCCGGTCACCGGGGCGATCACCCTGGGCTTCGGCCTGGCCTTGGGCTTCACCTTCCTGGCGGCGACGGTGGCGGTGGGCGACGGGGAGGCGGTGGAGGCC
>NZ_SMKN01000042.1 GCF_004348675.1 Micromonospora sp. KC606
CCCACTGACCCACCCGGCCGCTACGGCTGGCGTGCACGTTGGTGCGGGTGAGTCCGGGCGCGACGGCCATGCTGCGCAGCTTCGACCCGGCGCTGTAGTTCCATCGCGAAGAGCGTCGAGAACGGGCGTTCCTGGCTGACACGAGGACGCGCTGATCAGGCCGTATCCCGGCGACAGGTCTGCCGTCGTACCCCCGTCCCCGTCGCTGGCGGACGATCACTAAAAATCATCACATGCGCATCCCCCCGAAGCCGCTCAGTCGCCGCGGACTGTTCACCGGCACCCTGTCCTCGGCCGCCCTGCTCGCGGCGGGTGGCGTCCTCGCCGGCTGCGGCACCAGAGCGGCGACCCAGACCGAGGAGGGTTGCACGAGCGAGGACCGCTCCGCGACGGAGAAGAAGCTCGCCTTCGCCAACTGGCCTCAGTACATGGACGTCGAGGAGTCCGACCCGTCGAAGCGGCCGACCCTCGACGCGTTCGTCGCCAGGACCGGCATCCAGGTCACCTACACCGAGGACATCAACGACAACAACGAGTTCTTCGGAAAGGTGCAGAACCAGCTGGCCAGCTGTCAGAGCATCGACCGGGACATCATCGTCCTGAGCGACTGGATGTCCGCCCGGATGATCCGGCTCGGCTGGATCCAGAAGCTCGACCCGGCGAAGGTCCCCAACGTGACGGCGAACCTGCTGCCGTCGCTGCTCAACCGCTCCTTCGACCCGGAGAACCGGATCGCCGTCCCCTGGCAGGCCGGTCTTGCCGGCCTGGCCTACAACGGCACCGTCACCAGGGAGATCCGCACCGTCGACGAGCTGCTCACCCGTCCCGACCTCAAGGGCCGGGTGACCGCCCTGAGCGAGATGCGCGACACGATTGGCCTGCTGCTGCAGTCCAACGGTCACGACCCGGCGAACTTCACCACCGCGCAGTTCGACGACGCGCTCGCCAAGCTCAAGCGGGCCGTCGACTCCGGCCAGATCCGTCGGTTCACCGGCAACGACTACGCCCCAGAGCTCGCCAGGGGGGACATCGCCGCGTGTGTCGCCTGGTCCGGCGACGTCATCCAGCTCTCTGGCGAGGACGAGAAGATCCGGTTCGTCTCGCCCGAGTCGGGCGTGCTGCTGTACAGCGACAACATGATGGTGCCGAACAAGGCCACCCACCGGGGCAACGCCGAAGCGCTGATCAACTACTACTACGAGCCGGCCGTCGCGGCCCGGCTCGCCGCGTACGTCAACTACATCTGCCCGGTCAAGGGCGCGCAGGCAGAGATGGAGAAGATCGACCCGGCGTTGGCCGCCAACCCGCTGATCTTCCCAGGCGAGGACCTGCTGCGGAGGGCCACCGTCTTCATGGCCCTCGACGAGAAGCAGGAGAGGGAGTACGAGTCCAGGTTCCAGCAGGTCATCGGGGCGTGACCGGATGGGGCACGAGTCACCGGCCGGCGACCTGAGGCTGACCAATCTCACGAAGCGGTTCGGCGTCCTCACCGCCGTCGACGACCTCGACCTGACCGTCCCGCAGGGCTCCTTCTTCGCCCTGCTCGGGGCGTCCGGCTGCGGCAAGACCACCACCCTGCGCATGATCGCCGGCCTGGAGGCGCCGACCAGCGGACAGGTGCTGCTCGGCGACCGTGACATCGCCCGGCTGCGGCCGTACCAGCGGCCGGTGAACACGGTGTTCCAGAGCTACGCGCTCTTCCCGCACCTCGACGTCGCCGAGAACGTGGCCTTCGGGCTGCGTCGGCGCGGCATCCGCAACGTCGACGACCAGGTCCGGCGGATGCTGGCGCTGGTGCAGCTCGACGGCTCTGGCCGGCGGCGGCCCGCCCAGCTCTCCGGCGGGCAGCAGCAGCGGGTCGCGCTGGCCCGCGCCCTGGTCAACCATCCGCGGGTGCTGCTGCTGGACGAGCCGCTCGGCGCGCTCGACCTCAAGCTGCGCCGGCAGATGCAGATCGAGCTGAGACGGATCCAGAACGAGGTCGGCATCACCTTCGTGCACGTCACCCACGACCAGGAGGAGGCCATGACGATGGCCGACACGGTCGCGGTGATGAACGCCGGTCGGATCGAGCAGCTCGGGGCGCCCGCCGACCTCTACGAGTTCCCGGCCACCGCGTTCGTGGCGAACTTCCTCGGCCAGTCCAACCTGCTCGCCGCCGAGGCCGCCGGCCCCGCCGGCGCCGACGTGCCGGTCACCGCCCACGGTGCCCGGTTCTCCCTGCCCGTCGGCCGCGCCCGGTCCGACCGGGGCGCCGTCTACCTGGGGGTACGCCCGGAGAAGCTGCATCTGGCCGGCTCCGCCGACCAGGTGCCCGACGGACACCAGCACGTCGACGGTGTGGTCACCGACGCCTCCTACGTCGGGGTCAGCACCCAGTACCTGATCCGCACCGGCTGGGGGAGTGAGCTGGTCGCGTTCGCGGCGAACAGTGGGCTGGGCCAGCGGTTCCCGGTCGGCGCGCCGGTGGCGGCGCACTGGGATCCCCGGCACGCATTCCTGCTGCCCCGCGAGCCCGGCCCGACCGACGACCGACCGGACCGCCCCGCTGCGCGCCGAGCCGGCGAGGGTGCGGTCGCGAACGCGCCTCGCCACCTCCTGCGCCGGGTCGTGCGCCCGGCCAAGCGTCGCGGAGCGGCCTGATGACGGCGCTGGCCCCCGTGCCGGCCCCGTCGGGCCAGGCGGCCGAGGCGCCGCCGCCACCCCGGCGGGGCCGCCACCGGCTGCTGCCGTACCTGCTGCTCCTGCCCGGCGCGGCCTGGCTGGGCGTCTTCTTCGCCGCGCCGATGCTGCAACTCGGCGCGGCCAGCCTCTACGACCCCGGCGGTTCGCTCTCCACCGGGTACGTGTTGACCTGGGCGTTCGGCAACTATCCGGCGGCGGTGCAGGCGTACTGGCCGCAGTTCGCCCGCGCGTTCGGCTACGCCGGGATCGCGCTGGTGCTGGCACTGCTGACGGGCTACCCGCTGGCGTACGCGATCGCGCAGAAGGCCGGCCGGTGGAAGAACCTGCTACTGGTCTGCGTGGTCGCCCCGATGTTCACCAGCTTTCTGGTGCGCACCCTGGCCTGGAAGACCATCCTGTCCGACAACGGCGCTCTGGTCGGGCTGCTGCGCGACGTGCACCTGCTCGGTCCGGACGGCCGGCTGCTGGCCACCCCCGTCGCGGTGGTGCTCGGACTGACGTACAACTTCCTGCCGTTCCTGGTGCTGCCGCTGTACGCCAGCCTGGAGCGGCTGGACCGCCGGCTGCTGGAGGCGGCCGGTGACCTGTACGCCAGCGGTGTGCAGACGTTCCGCCGGGTCACCCTGCCGCTGTCGATGCCCGGCCTGACCGCAGGCACGCTGCTCTTCTTCATTCCCGCCACCGGCGACTACATCAACGCGGAACTGCTCGGCACCCCGAACGAGTACATGATCGGCAACGTCATCGACTCGGCGTTCCTGGTCCGATTGGACTACCCGCAGGGGGCGGCGCTCTCATTTCTGCTGATGGCGGCGATCCTCGCGCTGGTCTTCGGCTATCTGCGCCGGGCCGGCACGGAGGAGGTGCCCCGATGAGCGCGAGGAGTGCAGCGGAGCGGAGCCCCGCAGTCGCGAACGAAGGTGGGTTCTGGTGAGCGCGAGGAGTGCAGCGGAGCGGAGCCCCGCAGTCGCGAACGAAGGTGGGCTCTGGTGAGAGTGTCCCGGTGGCTGGCCGACCGCTGGGTGATGATCGTCGCCCTGCTGGTGCTCGGCTACCTCGCCCTGCCGATCGCGGTGGTCGCCGCCCTGTCGTTCAACCGCCCGTCGAGCCGGCTGTCGTACGACTTCCACGAGTTCACCCTGGACAACTGGCGCCACCCCTGCGCCACCACCGACATGTGTGACGCGGTGCTGCGCAGCGTGCAGATCGGCTTCGTCGCCACCGTCGTCGCCACGGTGCTCGGCACGCTGATGGCGTTCGCCCTGGTTCGGCACCGCTTCCGTGGCCGGTCCGGGATCAACCTGCTGATCTTCCTGCCGATGGCCACGCCGGAACTGGTGATGGGCACCTCGCTGCTCGCCCTCTTCGTCTCCGCCGGGGTGCCGCAGGGCTTCTGGACGCTCGTCATCGCCCACGTCATGTTCTGCGTGTCGTTCGTGGTGGTCACCGTCAAGGCGCGGCTGGCCGGGATGGACCGGCGGCTGGAGGAGGCCGCGATGGACCTCTACGCCAGCGAGTGGCACACGTTCCGCCTGGTCACCCTGCCGCTGGTGTGGCCGGGCATCGTCGCCGCCGCGCTGCTGGCCTTCTCGTTGAGCTTCGACGACTTCATCGTCACGAACTTCAACGCCGGCACCACCGTCACCTTCCCGATGTACGTCTGGGGCGCCGCCCAGCGCGGCATTCCGCCGCAGGTCAACGTCGTGGGCACGGCGATGTTCGGGATAGCCCTGCTGCTGGTCGGGGTCAGCTCGCTGCGCGCCCGCCGCTCCGCCCGCTGACGCCACCCACGCCCGGCCCGCGCCTGCGGGCCTGCCTCTCTGGGCCCGGCCCGCGCGCCTCTCCGGGCCGGCCCGCACGCCCTCGGGCACGATCCGCATCCCTGGGTCCGGTTGCGCCATGTTGCGGTGTCCGAGGCGCGGGATACCGCACTATGCGGTACCTGGAGTGGACCACCAGCCGGACGAACGGCTCGGAACGGTGTCCTTCCCGCTGGTGGCCGTCCGATCTCGGAGGCCCGTCACCGCCTCCCGTCCGGACGTTGTAAATCGATCGACGCAGCTGAGAAGAGGTACGGCGGATCCGACAGCGAGGGGTGAAGGCAAAACTCATCTCCGTGACGATCCCACCTCCACCACCTGCCCAGCCATACTCCGCCCCGCCCGGTGCGCAGCCCGGATGGTTCCGCCGGCTAAGCCCCGGCGGGCGGGCCGGGGTGATCGTCGGTGGCGTCCTGCTCTCCTTCTTCCTGCTCTGCTGCTCGGGAGTGGCCGTCATCGGCGTCTTCGCCGAAAACCCGGACCCTGACCAGGCCCGGAAGTCGGCCGGGAACGTCGCCCCGCAGGAACAGCCGACGGCGGACGCCCCCGTCACCGTGGCCCCGACCGGCAGCCCGTCGGAACCCGCCGAGAACAGACCCGTTCCGACTCCTGCAGCGCCGACCTCCGCCGCGCCGAGCGTGCAGATCCGCAACGAGACCGAATCCAGGACCATCCGGTACGCCGAGCGGACCGTGAGGGACCCGTCCATCGCCAAGGGGAAGCGGGTGGTACGGACGAGAGGCGTCAACGGAGTCCGGACGTTGACCTACGAGATCACCCTCACCGACGGGGCCGAGACCGGCCGGCGACTGGTCCGGTCGGTGGTGACGAGGCAACCAGTAACCCAGGTCGTCGCGGTCGGCACGCGCGAGGAGCGGCGCTGTGACCCGAACTACGGCGGCTGCGTACCGATCGCCAGCGACGTCGACTGTGCCGGCGGCAGCGGCGACGGACCGGCGTACGTTTCCGGTCCGATCAGGGTGATCGGTCAGGACATCTACAAACTCGACCGGGACGGCGACGGTTGGGCCTGCGACGACTGACCAACTGGAGTGGCTGGCGGGCCGACCGGTCGCCGGGGTGACGGAGGTGGGCCGTCGAAGCTCGTCGCAGGGTCTGGGGAACCTTCCTCACGAGGAATCTGAACCCCGAGGGGTTTTCAGCCGTACTCCGCTCCGAGGTTACGCCGACGGACGAGGAGATGGTGAAGGTGCAGCGGAAGCACGTACTGGCGGCCGGGGTGGCACTGGCGGCGGCTGCGGCGGCGGTGGTCGGCACGACTATCGGCTTCGCCGACACCACCCCCGGCCCACAGAGCGCCTGCTCCGGGTCCGTCACCTTCTCGGCCGAGAGCGGCGCGCCGGCGGCGACCAGCGACCGGTTCCCGGTCGGTACCCGGCTGCGGGTCACGAACCTGGAGAACGACAAGGTGGCGACGGTGACGGTGACCGGTCCGTCGGGCAGTTGCGTGTTGCTCAACACCGCCGCCATGGACGCCATCCGGGAACCCGGCAAGAACGTGATTCAACGCACCGTGGTGGAACGCCTCACCGACGAAACACCCCCGCCCGGCGACACACCCCTGAGCGGTGAGGCGGCCCCGACCGCCCACCAGAGGCGGCCCGGCAGCGCGCAGCGGCCCGCCTCGTCGGCCACCGGCTCCCCGACGACGCCGGCCGGGCCCGGCGTGTGCGATGGCCCGATCACCTTCTCCGCCGACCCTGGCGCGCCCGCCGCGACCAGCGGACAGTTCCCGGTCGGCACCCGGCTGCGGGTGACCAACCTGGACAACGGCAAGACGGTCACGGTGACGGTGACCGGTCCGTCGGGCAGTTGCGTGCTGCTCAACACCGCCGCCATGGACGCCATCCGGGAACCCGGCAAGAACCTGGTCCGCCGCAACACCCTCGAACTGCTTCGCTGAGCCGCCCGGCGGTGACTCGGGCCAGCCGAAGGCGGCGTCCAGGATGGCGGTCACCGCCCGCCAGGCGTCCCGGACGCAGCGGCATCAGCTGAGTGCGGCAGCCAACTCGTCGTAGGTCGGGGCGAGTTGTCGCAGCGTCTCGGCCGCGGATGTCGTGTGTCCGGCCACGACGTCGTGCTGAAGGCTGCCGACCAGTCGGGCCTGCCGGGTGGCGACGGCAGCGGCCTGGGCATTGCCCAGGCCGCAGAGTGCGGTGGCGGAGTCGGTGAGCCGCCGGGCGCCGACCCGGATCGCGAAGTGGACCAGGTGAGCGTGCACCTGCGAATCCAGACCGTCGGTGATCAGGTCGGCGAGCTGGTGGGCCGCGCCGGCGCCGCCGATAGTGCCGGGCGGCACCGGGAGGTCGTCGCGTCCGCGCAGCCAGGCGACCGCGCCGGGCAGCGCCGCGCGCAGCGCCGCCTCGGTGGGGACCTGGCTGACACGGTGGAAGTCGCCGCGCATCGTGTACGGAGAGGTCCGGTAGGCGATGGTGTCGGCACGCCACGCGGCCAGGAAGTCCGGGAGGGGCAGGGTCGCGTAGGGGTGACCGTGCGGATCGTGGAACCGGACCAGTTCGTCGTCGACTTCCAACACGGCGACGAAATGGTCACTTTCGATCGGCCCGGTCATTCCGGGCTGGTGGCGCAGCAAGCCGATCTCGACCGGCCCGGCCAGGACTGGGCCGGCGGTGACCGCTTCGCGCAGCATCGCCGTGGCCTGCTCGTCGTCGTCCGCTCCTTGCCGGCGGCAGGTCCAACCCAACAACGCGATCGCGTCGTCGAGACCTCGGTCGGGGTCCCAGCCGTAGGGGTTGAACAGCGGCAGCCGCCCGGCGATCAGTGTGAACCCGAACGGGGATCCGGTCAGCACCTCGATCTCCGATGGCGACGGCGCGGCGGCCCCGAGCAGCATCGCCAGCGAGTTGGCGTAGCAGTAGGGTCCGGAACCGATGTAGGGCTGCATGCCTCAGCTTCCTTCGTTGGTCGCGACGGGGTAGGTGATGTCGAGGACGGCGCCGTCGGTGCCGGGCCGGACCTCGACCGGGCTGGCGATGCTGACCAGCCGATGTGCGTCGATCCATGCTTCCAACGCCTCGTACGCGACCAGGATGTCGGGGAAGCGGGCTTCGGCCCCGGCGAGCGGCAGGCAGGCG
Organism: Micromonospora sp. KC606; assembly: GCF_004348675.1. Classification (GTDB taxonomy): domain Bacteria; phylum Actinomycetota; class Actinomycetes; order Mycobacteriales; family Micromonosporaceae; genus Micromonospora. The sequence continues at coordinate 7,622 of NZ_SMKN01000042.1, forward strand.
TCGGTGCCGGCTGGCGACAGCCGTACCCACAGATCGTCGACGGGTTCGACGGCGCCGGTGAACGGCACCGCGACCTCGACCGGTCCGTCGCTGTCGTGGGTCACGAAGCCGTGGAAGTGCACCAGGGCCGGCCCGTCGCTCGACAGTCCGGTCGCCTGCAGCCGGGCCCGGATGCGCTGCTGCGAGTCGGCGACGAATTCCTCCAACTCGTCGATGTGGACGCGTAGTTCCCGGCACAACAACTTGCGGGGCGGCCGCGTCCGCAACGTCGGGGTGCTGGTGGTTGGGCGGGAGCCGGCGTCGAGCGCCTCGATCAGGCCACGCCGGTGCCGAAGCTGGGACTCCTGGGCGGCCAGCCAGGCGCGCAGTTCGGCTTGGCGGGCCTGCGGGCCGAGCGTCACCAGTGTGGCGATGCGGGCCAGCGGCAGGTTCAGGGTGCGCAGCCGCGCGATCAGCCGACCGGAGGGGATCTGGTCGCGGTGGTAGCGGCGGTAACCGGTGGCGGGGTCAACGGCGGCAGGGATCAGCAGGCCGTGCTCGGCGTAGAGCCGCAGCGCCTTCGGCGACAGGCGAGCGGCCGCCCCGAACTCGCCGGGCAGCATGTCGTCCGCGTCGCTCATGCGCCCAGCCTGGACCATTCCCCAGGGGCGAGGTAAACCCCGGCGATGGGCGACTGTTCTCGTGCGCTCGGCTCGTCGGCTAGGCTGCCGGAGTGTGGAGCCGAGAGCCTTCTGGGTCGCCGGCCGTCCCACACACGGCGAGGGCGAGCTGACCGTCACCCACCCGCACGACGGCCGGACGGTGGGGCGTACCACCCTTGCCACGGCCGACCAGGTCGAGGCCGCCGTCGCGGCGGCGGCCGGCGTGGCGGCGGAGGCCGTGGCCCTGCCCGCGCACGCCCGCGCGGCAGCCCTGGACCACGTGTCCCGGCGGCTCGCCGAACGGGCCGACGAGGTCGCGGCGCTGGTGACCGCCGAGAACGGCAAGCCGGTCAGGTGGGCCCGGGCCGAGGTGGGACGGGCGGCGTCGACGTTCCGCTGGGCGGCCGAGGAGGCGCGACGGTTCTCCGGCGAACTGCAACGCCTCGACACAGACCCGACCGCGACCGGGCGGATCGCCCTGATCCGGCGGGCGCCCCGCGGCCCCGTACTCGGCATCACGCCGTTCAACTTCCCGCTGAACCTGGTCGCCCACAAGGTCGCCCCCGCCATCGCCGTGGGCGCGCCGATCATCGTCAAGCCGGCCCCGGCGACCCCGCTGTCGGCGCTGCTGCTCGGAGAGATCCTCGCCGAGACGGCGCTTCCGGCGGGCATGTTCTCCGTGCTGCCGCTGCCCGATGACCGCGCCGCCGAACTGGTGACCGACCCGCGCCTGCCGGTGGTGTCGTTCACCGGCTCCGGGCCGGTCGGCGCGGCCATCCGGCGGGCCGCCCCGGACAAACACGTCACCCTGGAGCTGGGCGGTAACGCCGCCGCGGTGATCTGTGAGGACTGGGCCGCCCACGAGGACGTGACCTTCGCCGCGCACCGGATCGCCACGTTCTCCAACTACCAGGCCGGGCAGTCCTGCATCGCCGTGCAGCGGGTGTTCGTGCACGAATGGCTCTACGACGGCTTCCTGCCCCGGCTGGTCGCGGCGGTCGAGGAGTTGCGCACCGGCGACCCCGCCTCCGACCTCACCGACGTGGGGCCGCTGATCTCCGTCGACGCCGCCCGCCGAGTCGAGGCGTGGGTGGACGAGGCGGTCGTCGCCGGCGCCACCATCGAGGTGGGCGGCCGGCGCGACGGCGCGAGCTACCCGCCGACCGTGCTGACCGGGGTCCCCGCCACCGCGAAGGTCAACGCCGAGGAGGTGTTCGGGCCGGTGCTGGTGGTCACCCGGGTCACCGACGACCGCGCCGCGTTCGCCGCCGTCAACGACTCCGCGTACGGGTTGCAGGCGGGCGTGTTCACCCACCGGCTCGACGTAGCGTTCGAGGCCGCCCGGGTGCTGGAGGTCGGCGGGGTGATCATCGGGGACGTGCCGTCGTACCGGGCCGACCAGATGCCGTACGGCGGGGTCAAGGGCAGCGGCGTCGGGCGGGAGGGGCTGCGCAGCGCCATGGACGACTACACCGAGCCGCGGGTGCTGGTGCTGACCGGGGTGGCGCTGTAGGACGGGCCGCCGTGGCTGTGGGGCGGGCCGCCGAGTCGGGCTGATCCGGTTGCGTCACCAGGTGCCGTCGTCGCGGACCCGGGCAGGGGCGAGGCCGAGCAGCAGCGTGGTCAGGGCGGCGTCGATGTCCTCGCCGAGGAACCATTCGCCGGCCTGGTCCAGGGCGAAGACCCGGCCGTGTTCGTCGACGGCCAGGATGGCGTCCTGGCGTTCGGAGCCGATCGGGAACAGCCGTACGCCGAGCACCGAGCCGAAGTCGGCGAGCGTGTCGGCGGTGTGCGCCGCCCAGGTCGGGTTCGTGTCGAACTGGCGGATCCACACCTGGGCGCCAGGTCGACGGCGGAAGGTCACGATCGCCGGGAAGTCCAGGAAGACCCGTTCCGCCGCGGGAAACGGCTCGTGCCGGTGGGTGCGACCGGCCACCTCGCAGGTCTCCTCGATGGCCCCCTCTGCCAATGCCCAGTTCACCGGGTTCTGGTCCCAACCCGCGTCGGCCAGTGCCTGCGCCACCTCCGGTGGAAAACGGCCGTCGACCGGGACCGGTCGGTTGATCACCGGAGGCTCGGTGATCCCGCCCAGCTCGCCCCAGGGCAGCACGCCGAAATCCACCAGTGCGGTCGTACACGACTCGCAGGCATCCCTGACTTCGCCGCCGTTGGGGTCACCGGCTTCCCGCACCTGAAAGGTCTGGAACCGGCCGTTCGAGAGCAGCGCCTTCGCCTCCTCGACCGTCATCGGTGCTCGGCCGGCGGCGGCGCGGCGGTGGTCGTACTCGTGTAGGACGTCGGAGATCACGATGAGCTCGGCGTGGCGGTCCCCGCCGCGCACCAGGTGCCCGGGCGGCAGCTCGTTCAGGTAGGCGCGGACCAGCGGGTGATGGTCGAGTTCGACATCGCCCTTGGCGCCGTGGGCGACGTACGTCCGGCCGTCGACGGTGAGGTGGGCGACCGTGGCCGGGGTCGACAGGCGTCGGATCTCGCGCAGCAGTTGGCTCGCCGGGTCGACGGTGCGAGGGGCGGGGGTGCCGGCGGGACGGCTGCGCCGGTACATCTGCTCGACCACCGGGGCCGGCACGCGCGGCCAGGTGGACACCGCGCCGGTTTCCTTGTCGACGACGGTGGTCGGCAGGTCACCGGGGACGGTGGCGACCTCGGGAGCCACGACGGATCGGATGACGTACCCCAGGTCGAACTCCTCGACCGAGGGACGGCATTCGTACCCGAGGCGCTGCGAGTCGCGGCGGGCCCACACCGTGGCGAGTTGCTCGGCCTGCTGGCGATCGATCACGTCCTGAAATTACCGGACCCCCACGACTCCGTCGCGCCCGGTATGGTTCGGCTGACCGAACGTGACCGGGGGAGGGTGGCGTTGGCCGACAGTGTGGACCGGAACGCCAACCGCGCGCTCCGGGCGCGATTCGACGAGGTCTACGGGCAGTACCAACAGCTCCGGTCCGGTCTGGACGAGCTACAGAGGAAGCTCGCGCAGCTCCGGGTCGTGGAACGTTCCGACGACGGTCAGGTCACCGCCACCGTCGGTGCCCGCGGCGAACTGGTCTCGGTGGAACTCCAACCCTCCGTCTTCCGAGAGCGGGACGCGCGGGCGCTCAGCCAGAAAATCACCACCACGGTCCACCGGGCCACCGCCGCCGCGGTCGCTGCCACCCGGGAACTGGTGGGAGCCCACCTCCCGGCCAATTCCGGCACCGCGGAATACCTGCGGACCGGCGACTTCGGCGCGTTGCTCGGGCGGGCGGACGCGGTGTTGCGGGGCGAGGCGGGCCGGCATGGGTGACGAGCAGCTCTGGCTCGATCCCGAGCGGGCACGCCGCGCCGCGACCGACCTGCGCCTGTCCGGTGAGGCCCTCAGCGCCCGGCGGCAACAGGTCGGAGGCCGGATCGCCGAGGCGAGCGCGCGGCGCCCCTGGGGGCGCGACGACATCGGTGCCGCCTTCGAGAAGAGCTATCGCGCCTACGAGGAGACGCTGCTACGGGCCTGGGCGGGGCTCGGCCGGTCGTTGGAGGGGCTGGGCACCGACGTGGCCACCTCCGTCGCCGCCACGGTGGACACCGACGTCGCCAGCGGCCGGGCGATCGACGCCGTACCCGGCCGGCACGACCACCGGCGCTGACCGGGAGGAGAGCGGCGTGAGCATCCTGCCCAGCCCCATCCCGCACCCCCTCGACTACAGCCCCTGGGAGCTTCCCGGCTGGGTGTACGAGGCTCTCGACTGGGTGGTCGGGGTCGAGTGGCCCGAGGGCGACGAACGCGCCGTCTGGGACCTCGCCGACGAGTGGTACGCCGTCGCCGCCGCGCTGGCCGGCCCCCGGGACGACGCGATCGCCGCCGCTGCCGAGGTGGGCCGTGGGTACGGCGGCGTGGGCCTGGTGGCCGAGGCGTTCGACCGCGCCTGGCGGCGGATCGCCGATGGTGACGACGCGCCCCTGCACGTCCTGCTCGCCGTGAGCCACGACCTGGGGCGGTTGGTCGAGGAGTGCGGTTGCGACATCGAGGGCGCGAAGATCGAGGTCTGGATCGAGCTGGGCATCCTCGTCGTCGAGCTGGTCTCACTGGCGGTCGCAGCAGCCCTCACCGCCGGCGCGGCGTCACCCGCCGCCGCTGGGGCCATCGCCGCCACCCGTCTCGTGGTGCAGCAGATCTTCAGACGGCTGCTGGCCCAACTGGCCAGGAAGCAGCTGAGGGCGGGCCTCAAGGAGGCCGGGGAGCGGGCCGCCAAGGAGGTGACCAAGGGCGGCGTGCGCGGGCTCGGCAAGCGCTCGCTGCGCGGCGGGCTTGAGGAGGCGGCGGAGGAGTCCGGCATCAACCTCGCCACGCAGGCGTACCAGAACTCCACCGGGCGTCGGGACGGCATCGACCTGACCGACCTGGGCACGTCGGCAGTCGGTGGTCTGGCCGGCGGCGCAGTGGCCCCGCTGGCCGGCCTGGGACGTCACGCGAACAGCCGGGGCGGACGGATCGCCGAGTACCTCGGCCGCGAGATGACCGGCGAAACGATGGCGGAGGGCGCGGCGAGCCTGGTTACCGGGCAGGGCGTCCTGTCCCTGGAGGACGCGGCCAGGGCGGCCGTCTCCGGTGCGACCGGTTCGGCGACCGGCCAGGCCGACACGGCGCTGCGCGCCCGCCTCGACGGGCAGCTCGGCGCGCTGGCCGCGCCACTGCCGCCGGCGGACCTACCGTTGTCGTCCACGGTGAGCCCGCCGCTCACGCCGCCGGCGGCGACCGCCGACCCACCGTCGGTGGGACGGGCCGTCGAGACGGCCTCGGTCGAGGCCCCGTCCGTGGGCCCGTCGTCCGTGACGAACGGCGCCGGGCCGGATCCCCACCCGACCGGCGGCGGGGCCGCGCCGAGCGTGAGCAGCACGGCCCCTGCCCCGTCACCGGCCTCCGCCGCTGCCGGCCCGCAGACCTGGTCCGATTCGATGGCGGCCAACCCGACGCTGTCGGCGGTGACGACCGAGCGTCCGCCGTTGCTGGCGCAGCCGGTCGATTCACCGGCCACGGGGCAGCCGCCGGTCCAGCCGACGGCCGCCGTCGCCACCACCGGCGGGGTGGCCGCCGCTGTCACCGCCTCCGGGCCCGTGTCCGCCTCCAGCACAGTGCCGACCGCCGTCGCCCCCGGCACCGTGCCCGCCTCCGGGGCCCTTGGCGCCAACGGCGGCGCGACGGTCGGTGCCCCCAACTCGGTCGCTGGCGCGTCGATCAGCCCCGTGGACAGCAGGGGTGCGCTGGCACCGACCCACCCGGCGGCCACCGGTACGCAGAGCGGCGTGACGATCACCACGTCACCGTCCATGCCGCGGACCCCACCAGTGGAGCGGATCCCACCAGCGGAGGCGGTGCCGCCCCAGCCCGGCGCTGGCGCGGCCACTCCATCGGCCAGGCACCGGTTTCCGGAACTGGAGGTCCTGGCCCCCCGGCCGGCGACGCCACCGCCGTCCGACGGTCCCCCCGCGCCTCGACCGGCACTGCCGGACGAGCAGCCCCGCCCGAGGACGCCGGAGTGGTACGCCGCGAGGTGGGCCGCCGAGCGGGAAGCTCTCGAACGGCGCCGGTACCAGGGTTACTTCGAGTCGCAGCGCGCCTGGTACGAGGATCGGCGGCGGGAGGAACTGACCACTCGCCTCCGACGATCGGCCAGTAGCTACCTGGACCGGGCAGGCTGGCTGCGGCGGCGTGGCCGGGAGTTCGCCGAGGCCGGCCTCACCCTGCGCGCGGAGCACATGTTCAAGGCCAGCACGGAGGCGGAACGGGACTTCTATGAATACTCCGACTGGGCCGACGCCGTCCGGGATGGTCGAATCGTGCCCGAGCAGGTGGTCATCGACGACCCGATCGACTTCCAGCGGATCAACGACGACGTCGCCGAGCTGGCCCCCGGTGCGGTCGAGACAGCTGACCGATCCGGGCTGACCTGGGACGACCGTCCACCGCCGATCGACCGGTCCCGTCCGTACGGCCGCTGGGGCGGCTTGCGGCCACCGCTGGCGCTGCACCAGACCGACCTCGAACGGGCAATGCCCCGCCTTCCCGGCGGCAGCATCGTACGAACCGCCGATCCCCGGCACGGCAGGTGGTTCTCGCTCGCCAACGACGGCGGGCCGGCGGCCGACCCCACCCGGGGCATCAACTGTCTCGACTGCACCCTGTCGCTCTACGAGACGTGGGTGCACGGCCGCCCGAGGGTTTCCGCGCCGCGTACCTTCGACGGCTACGAGGAAGGGGACATCACCAAGCCCATCCTCGGTGAGCGGGGTGGGCCCGGGCGGGTGGAGGCGGTGACCGGCGGGCGCTTCCAACGACTCATCGAGTCACCGGGTGACGCGCGACCGAGTCCGGCCCGGCAGCGGGTTGCCGTCGAGCACGGCTACGACCAGCTTGAGATCCAGTTGCAGCTCGGCGGCCACGGCAGCTACGCCTTCCTCGTCAGCGAGTGGGAGGACGGCGGGTCGCACGCCTGGGTGGCGCTCAACCAGAACGGGACGATCCTCTATCTGGATCCGCAGAGCGGCACCGTCCGTGACCAGCCTCTCTACGCCCACACGGGGCTCCCCCACACGGGCAACGTCGTCGGGATGGACGTGTTGATCCTCGGCGGCGACGGCCAGCCGATGCCGCTGCGCGGTCTGACCCGAGGCCGGTTCAGCACCCGGTCCGACCCACCTGACCAACCGCCTGCGCCGGTGCAGGCGTCCGACGCCGCCGACGCGTACGTCAACCGCCTGCACCTCCTCGACGGCCCGAATTCAGCGAGTGGCAAAGACAGTTCATTGGGTGGACAACAGCGAGACGTGTCGCCTGCGGCCTTGGAGCCAGCCGGCACAGTCGATGATTCGGTAAGCCGGCTTACGGCCGCTGAGCGAGCGGTACTGGACGGACTGCGTCAGCGCGCGGAAAGTGTTGCTGATGCAGTCGAAGGGAAATTGACCGCTCTTTGTGATCGTGTCACTGCCCTGTCTGGCGGCAACACTGTGGAGATGCGCGACCGAGAGTTCAGGCTGAAGTCGGCTTACTCTCTTGCTGGGAAGTTCTTCAACGAGGCAGTCCTCCTCGGGATGACAATCGAGGACTTCGCCGCCGATGTGAACGACGTGCTGCGATTCAACCTTGTCCTGCCTGCAGGGGAGGGCTACGTCACCGCTCTTGAGCACGTGTTGAGTGAGCTTCGGCGTGACGGCTTCCACGTGGATGATCAATCCTGTAAGAACTTTTGGCGTGCCGGAAACCGTTTCTACGGGTTCAACTGCACCGTGTATTCACCAGGGGGGCAGGTGTTCGAGCTGCAGTTGCACACTGAGTCGTCGAGGGCGGTTTGGCTGGAGACACACGGCGCTTATGAGACGCTTCGCCGCTCTGACCGATCGCCGGCTCAAAGGCTTGAAGCCCTACTCGAGATGCTCGCGGTCAACAGACGCGCGGGGATGCCGGAGGCGGTCCCTTCTGGGCTGGAGTTGAGGTTCCCGCCCAAGGACGGTAGTTTCGCGAAATGGATCACTGCGTTTCCCGAGACCTGGGCGGCGTACCGGCGGCTCCTTGAAGCTGCTGAATCGAGATTCATGGACGTGGTTAGTCAGTTCGGGCTGACGCGACGTGATTTTCCGATCGCCCCGGAGTTGGAGCCTCGAATGGAGCGGCCTGATGTTGACCTACTACGTTCTCTACCGTGATGATCAGCGGGCCAAGCCGTCTGGTGTGTTCGTCGTCGATGAGGTCAAGGGGCACGCGGTCATCTGGGATCATCGCCAGCGCGCCTGGTCGTACAACCCGGATCTGGCTTTCCGTTTCTTGGCCGATTTCGACAATATCGACCGATTTGAGCCGATCGACAGATCATGCATGGAACGGATTGCAGGCCAGGTGACGGGGGGCGTCAGTCTTCCCGACCCAGAGGCGATTGAGCGGGTCTTCCAGGAGGTGGAACAGGATCAGCCATGAGTGAGGAGTTCGCTCGCAACAACGGTCACGCCCAACTGCTTGGGGAGCGGATCGGTGGCGGGACTGGGGCAGTGACCGGCTGTCGGGTGGCGGCTCTCTTCTTGGCGTCTGCGGGCTCCGACATTGTTTGCGGCACGGAGCGGCTTGCGGTGAGCAAATAGGCTCAAGCCATGACGAAGTCCGGTAATACGAGCCGGTGGCCGCTGGCTTGGGGGCTGGGCCCTCTCGTCGGCATCGTCATCGGCGGGGCCCTGTTCGAGGATGCCTCCGGGGTGGCGTTCGGCGTCGCCATCGGTACAGTCTTCGCCGTTGCGTTCAATGCCATGGACGGACGCGGCTCGGCGAAGGGTGGCCCCGAGGAGAGCGATTCGGCGATATGACCGGTTCCCCTGCGGCAGATCCACTTCGCCTGCGCCATAAGGCGGTGTCCGGCACTGCGGGACACCGCCACATGCGCGAAACGGAGTCGATCATGGCCATCTCTGGTGACGGCGGCGGTGGCTGGCCGCGGACGGTGGCGGAGGCAATGGCCGTGCAGGAGCGGTTGCGCCCGCTGGTGGATCTGGTCGGCCCCGGCCCGCGCCGACCGGCGACGGTGGCGGGCCTCGACGTCGCGTACGCCGAGAGCGGCGACCTGCTCGCGGCGGCTGTCACCGTGCTCGACGCGGCGACGCTGGCCGTGGTGGACCGCGCGGTCCACGTCGGCGAGCCCGCCTTCGGGTACGTGCCGGGGTTGTTCGCCTTCCGTGAGCTGCCGGCGTTGCTGGCCGCGTTGGACGGGCTGAGCGTCCGCCCGGAGCTGCTGGTCTGCGACGGGCACGGGTTGGCGCATCCGCGCCGGTTCGGGCTGGCCTGCCACCTCGGTGTGGTCACCGGGCTGCCCGCGATCGGGGTGGGCAAGACACCGCTGGTCGGTGAGTGGACCGGGCCGGCGCGGGAGCGGGGTGCCAGCGCGCCGCTGGTCGACCGCGGCGAGACGGTCGGGCGGGTGCTGCGGACCCAAGACGGGGTGAAGCCGGTTTTCGTCAGCGTCGGGCACCGGATGGGTCTGGACGACGCCGTCGAACGGGTGCTGGCCCTGGCCCCGCGTTACCGGCTTCCGGAGACGACCCGCACCGCCGACCGGCTGTGCCGGGAGGCCCTCGCCGCCGCCGCCGTCGGCCGCGAGCGCTGGGCGTGATTCAGCCCACGGCCAGCAGGGTAATGCGGCCCACATGTGGTGTGTTCAATGACCGGGGCGCCTCCTGACCCGGTAGTAGCCTGACCGCCGGACCCGTGGGAGACGGTGAGGTGGAGAGATGTCCGTGCGTCGGCAGGCGGCACACCTGGTGACGGCCGGCACGCTGCTGGGCGGCCTGCCGGTCGTCGGCGCGGCTCCCGCGTACGCCGACGAGGACCGGGTCACGGTGCGGGCGCCGGGGGGATTCACCGCGGGCGGCTCCCCGGGCGGCGTCTCGATGGAGGTACGCAAGCGGACCGACGGGTGTGTGCTGCTGCGTGCCGCGCTCGGATTGTCGCTGACCGGCCTCGACCCGGCCCACGTGCAGGTCCAGGTGAACGTCGACGGCCGGTGGTTCCCGGTGCCGGTGTCCGATGGCGGGGGTGGGGTGGTCACCGCCCGTACCTCGCCGGCGGATCCGACGTTGTGCAAGGGGAAGACCATCAAGGTCCGCTACCGGGTCGCGTTCGGCGCGGGCGCGCCGGCGGGCCGGATGGAGGTGCTCGGCGAGGCGACCACGGCGGCGGGAGGGTTCATCGGCCGTGGTGTCGACACCTCCCGGGTCGGTGGACGCGCCGCCGCGTCGCCGTCGCCAAGCCGTGAGCCCACTCCGACCGCCGCTCCGAGTGTGACCGGCACCCCGGTCGCCGAGACGGACGAGCCGACCCGAGCCGTCCTTGCCGCCCCGAGCACCGGCCAGGCCACCGCCGCTGCCGTCGAGTCCGCTGGAGGATCCATGATCATGTGGTTCGGTGTCGCCCTGGTCGCCGTCGGCGTCGGGTTGATCGCGCTGCTGGTCCGGAACAATCGCAAGGACCGCAAGCGGGTCGGGGAGGCGTCCGGTTACCCGGCTGTTCCGCTGCCACGCAACCCCGGCCCGACCACCTACCGCTCGGGAGGCGGGCTGCCGGGCTCGTCCCACGCGCCGACCGCCACGGTGTACGGCCAGCAGCCGGCCCCCGCGCCGACCGCTCCGGTGTACGGGCAGCAGGCCACCCCCGCGACGCGCGCCGGCGGCCTCTACGGCAGCGCTGGCGCGTTCCCGACAGTCACCCCGGGCGCCCGCCCGACCGGCGGCGTGTACGGCTCGCCGGCCACGCCGGACCGGTCCCGGCCGGCGGCGTCCGGGTCGGCGGCGTCCGGGTCGGCAGGATTGCCGCAGCCGTCGGGGTCGGACTCGCCTGCCCCGTCCGCGACGCCGGCGGTGTCGCCGGCGTCCTCGGGATCGGCTCTGCCGTCGGCGTCCTCGAAATCGGCGGTGCCGTCGGCGCAGGTCGCGCCCGGCGACCCTTCGTCGGCTCCGCAGGATGGGCCGCCGGCCGTCGCCGACAGCGACTCGACCTCGGTGATGCCCGGCCTACCCGGCTAGGACGGGACGGACCGGTCCGCTCCGTTACGCTCAGGTTCGTTGACGACCTGCTGCCGAGGAGCGAAACCGGTGTCTGACCTGTCCCAGATCGTGAAGGCGTACGACGTCCGCGGGACGGTGCCCGACCAGTGGGACGAACGCGTGGCGGAGGCCCTTGGGGTCGCCTTCACACAGGTCCTCGACGCCGCCGGTGAGCCGGGCGAGGCGGTGCTGATCGCGCACGACATGCGGGCCACCGGCCCCGGCCTGGCCGCCGCCTTCGCGGCCGGCGTACGCGCCCAGGGGCAGCGGGTTGTCGAGTTGGGGCTGGCCTCCACCGACATGCTCTACTACGCTTCGGGCGCGCTGGGCCTGCCCGGGGCGATGTTCACCGCCAGCCACAACCCCGCGCAGTACAACGGCATCAAGCTGTGCCGCTCCGGCGCCCGCCCGATCGGTCAGGACAGCGGCCTCGCCGACATCCGGGACCGCGCGCAGGCGCTGCTGGACGCCGGTGGTCGCCCGGCCGGCGAGCCGCAGGCCCCGGCCGAGCGGCGGGAGCTGCTCACCGACTACGCCGCCCACCTGCGCAAGCTGGTCGACCTGTCGACGATTCGGCCGCTGAAGGTGGTGGTGGACGCCGGTAACGGCATGGGCGGCCACACCGTTCCCACCGTGCTGGGGGACGCCGCGCTGCCGGCCCTGCCGCTGGAGATCGTGCCGCTCTACTTCGAGTTGGACGGCACCTTCCCCAACCACGAGGCGAACCCGCTGGACCCGAAGAACCTGGTCGACCTGCAGCGGGCGGTGGTGGCACACGACGCGGACATCGGCCTGGCCTTCGACGGTGACGCCGACCGTTGCTTCTTTGTCGACGAGCGGGGCGAGCCGGTCTCCCCGTCGGCGATCACCGCCCTGGTCGCGGCCCGTGAGCTGACCAAACACCCGGGCTCCACGGTGATCCACAACCTGATCACCTCCCGTGCGGTGCCGGAGATCATCCGTGAGCACGGCGGGAAGCCGGTGGTGGCACGGGTGGGGCACTCCTTCATCAAGGCCGAGATGGCCCGTACCAACGCGATCTTCGGCGGCGAGCACTCCGCGCACTACTACTTCCGGGACTTCTGGTTCGCCGACACCGGCATGCTCGCCGCCATGCACACCCTCGCCGCGCTGGGCGAGCAGTTCCAGCCGCTGTCCATTCTGGCCAGCGCCTACGAGCGGTACGCCGCCTCCGGCGAGATCAACTCGACGGTCGCCGACCAGGCGGCGAAGATCGCCGAGGTGCGCGCCGCGTACCCGGGGGCGGAGGCCGACGAGCTGGACGGTCTCACCCTGCGGTTTCCCGACGGCGCCTGGTTCAACCTGCGTGCCTCCAACACGGAGCCGTTGTTGCGGCTCAACGTGGAGGGGCCGACCGAGGAGCGGATGATCTCGCTGCGCGACGAGGTGCTGGAGCGGGTTCGCCGATAAGATCCCACCGCCGGTCGGCACCGCCGGCCGACGACACCGCACACGTGGAAGGAGCCGCGCCGTGGCCCTGGACCCGCAGTTGCTCGAGATTCTCGCCTGTCCGGACACACACCACGCCCCGCTGGACTACGACCCGCAGGCACAGACCCTGACCTGCACCGAGTGCGGCCGCGTCTTCGAGGTTCGCGACGACGTGCCGGTGCTGCTGCTGGACGAGGCGCGCGGCGGGCCGGAGGCGCGGCGGTGATGGACGGGACGGCCGGAGTCAGTGGCCGACGGGTGGCCGACGAGTCGGCACTGGACGACCCGGTCACCCTCGGCGAGCAGGACCCGGGCGGCATGCTGCGGTTCACCGCCTCCGCCGGCGCGCAGGTGCGCGAGTCGGCGGCGTTGGCCGCCGAGGCGAACCTCCAGTTGTTGGAGGAGGAGGGCCGCCCCCGGGCGGTCGTCATCGCCGGCATCGGCACCGCCGGGCGGACCGGTGACGTGCTCGCCACGGTCGCCGGGCCGCGTTGCCCGGTGCCGGTGATCCCGCACCGCAGCGCCGGCGTGCCCGGCTGGGTCGGCGCGGCCGACGTGGTGATCGCGATCAGCGCCTCCGGGCGCAGCCCCGAGGCGCTGGGCGCCGCCGAGGCCGCGCACCGCCGGGGTGCCCGGCTGGTCGCCGTCGGCGCACCGGACTCGCAGTTGCAGTCCGTCGCGGAGCGGGCCCGCGCGCCGTTCATTCCGGTGCCCCGCCGTGCCCCGGCCCGGGCCAGCCTCTGGGCGCTCACCGTGCCGGTGCTGCTCGCCGCCCGTACGCTCGGGCTGGTGAAAGTCAACGAGGCGGACCTGGCCGAGACCGCGGCCCGGCTGGACGCCGACGCCGACCGGTGCCGCCCGACCGCCGAGTCCTTCGTGAACCCGGCGAAGTCCCTCGCGCTGGGGCTGGCCGGGTCGATCCCGATCGTGTGGGGGTCATCCCCGTTGGCCACGGTCGCGGCGCGGCGCTTCGGCGACACGCTGTCGGCCAACGCCCGCTACCCCGTGGTGACCGGGGCGCTCGGCGAGGCCGGCCGGGGTCGGGTCGGCCTGCTCGACGGTGTCTTCGGCGGGCTGATCGAGTCGGCGCGGGACATCTTCGCCGACCCGGGAGACACCGAGGGTGACCTGACCCGGCTGCGATTGGTGCTGTTGCGCGACGGCGGCCTGAACGCCGAGGACGACACCGACGAGCCCCTCGCGGTCGAGGAGCGCCGCGCCGACGCGGTGCAGACCCTCGCCGAGCGGCGCGGCGTGCGATGCGACGTGGTGACCGCCGAGGGCGGGTCCGCCCTGGAGCGGCTCGCCTCGCTCGTCGCGGTGCCCGACTTCGCCTCGATCTACCTCGCTCTGGCCCACGGCCTGGACCCGATGGCGGTCCCGGCGATCACCGAGATGAAGGAGCTGGCGAACCAGTGAGCGACCGCAGGATGCGCATCGTCCGGTCCGGGGGCGGGGCGCCGCGCGCCACCGCCCAGGGCAGCGGGGCGGCGGCGTGAGCGCGAGTGGTGGGACCAAGGCGATCGTCGCCGCCCTGCTGGCCAATGTCGGCATCGCCGTCACCAAGTTCGTCGCCTTCCTGCTGACGGGCTCGTCGTCGATGCTGGCGGAGTCGATCCACTCGGTCGCCGACTCCGGCAACCAGGGGCTGCTGCTGATCGGCGGCAAGCGGGCCAGGCGGGCGGCCACCCCGCAGCACCCCTTCGGCTACGGGCGGGAGCGCTACGTCTACGCGTTCATCGTGTCGATCGTGCTGTTCACCGTCGGTGGTCTGTTCGCGCTCTACGAGGCGTACCACAAGTGGCACGAGGGCGGTGGCATCACCGAGTACAAAGCGGTGCCGGTCGTCGTGCTGGTGGTCGCGATCATCATGGAGTCGTTCTCCTTCCGTACCGCGATCGTGGAGTCGAACCACGTCCGGGGCAACCAGTCCTGGGTGCACTTCGTCCGCCGGGCCAAGGCGCCCGAGCTGCCGGTGGTACTGCTGGAGGATCTGGGCGCGCTGGTCGGTCTGATCTTCGCGCTCTTCGGTGTCAGCATGACCCTGATCACCGGTGACGGGATGTGGGACGCCCTCGGCACCGCGATGATCGGTGTGCTGCTGGTGGCCATCGCGGTCATCCTGGCTATCGAGACGAAGAGCCTGCTGCTGGGCGAGGGGGCCGAGCCGGCCGACGTCGCCGCCATCGAGAAGGCTGTCACCGAGGGCCCGGAGGTCGAGCGGATCATCCACATGAAGACGCTCTACCTCGGGCCGGACGAGCTGATGGTCGCGGCGAAGATCGGCGTGCCGCCGTGTGACAGCACTGAGAAGCTGGCTCGCGACATCAACACTGTCGAGGCCAGGGTCCGGCAGGCGGTGCCGATCGCCCGGGTCATCTACCTGGAGCCGGACATCTACGACGCGGCGGCCGCTGAGCGCACCGGCACCGGTGGCGCGTCGGTCGCGGACCAGGCGGAGACCGAGCCGGGCGAGGTGGCCGGGCGGGCCGGGGGCTGAGCGTGGAACTGCTGTTCGGACCGATCCGGGACTACGCCTGGGGCTCCCGTTCGGCGATCGCGGAGTTGCAGGGGCGTCCGGTGCCCAGCGACGGGCCGGAGGCGGAACTGTGGCTGGGGGCCCACCCGGGCGGCCCGGCCATGGTGGACCGCGACGGCACCCGGGTGAGCCTGCTCGACCTGCTGGTCGCCGAGCCGGGCCACTGGCTCGGCGAGGACGTGGTCGACCGGTTCGGCACCCGGCTGCCGTTCCTGATGAAGGTGCTCGCGGCGGACGCCCCGCTGAGCCTGCAGGCGCACCCGGACGCCGAGCAGGCCCGCGCGGGGCACGCGGTGGACGCGATGCGCACCGCCGGGCACCGTAACTACGTCGACCCGTACCACAAGCCGGAACTGCTGGTGGCCGTGTCGCCGATGGAGGCGCTCTGCGGTTTCCGCGATCCGGTCGAGTCGGCGGAGGTGCTCGCCGCGTTCGGCGTACCCGCGCTGGAGCCGGTGGTGGCGGCGCTGCGCACCGGGGCGGCGGGGCTGCGGGACGCCGTACGCCGGCTGTTGACCTGGCCTGCGGCGGAGCGTGCGGGGCTGGTCGCGGCGGTGGCGGCTGCCGACGTCGTCGGCCCGGACGCGGAGTTGGCACGCGCCCTCGCGGCCCGCTACCCCGGTGACCCGGGGGTGCTGGTGGCGCTGCTGCTGCACCACGTGAAGCTGGCGCCGGGGGAGGGGATCTGGATGCCGGCGGGCAACCTGCACGCCTACCTGCGGGGCACCGGGGTGGAGGTGATGGCGGCGAGCGACAACGTGCTGCGCGGCGGGCTCACCCCGAAGCACGTGGACGTCGACGAGTTGCTGCGGGTGCTGCGCTTCGAGGTGCTGGCCGAGCCGGTGGTGCGGGCGCGGCCGGTGGCGCCGGGAGTGGTCTGCTGGCCGGTGCCGGTGGACGATTTCGCGCTGCACCGGGTGACCGTGGGCGCGGGCACGCCGCAGGTGCGGTTGCCGCTGCCGGGGCCCCGGGTGGTGCTCTGCCGGGCCGGCGAACTCGCGGTTGACGACGGTGCGGGTGCGGTCACCCTGGGGGCCGGGCGGGCGGCCGTGGGTACGGCCGCTGCGGAGCCGCTGGTCTTCACCGGTGAGGGTGAGGCGTTCGTCGCCACCTGCGGTGCGTCCTAACTGGGCATCTGCTCCATCTCGTCCTGCTCATCGAGTTCGCCTCGCTGCCCGCTGGAGCGGGACCGCGGGCGCGGACTCTATTGACATGCCCGTAGCCGGAACTTAATCTCCCGGACAAGGCGAATCGGTTCGACTGGCCAACCTCGATCCGCTTCCTCGCTTCTCCTGCGAACTTGCTGCTGGCCGTGCAGCAGAGCAGCGCAAAACTCGAATCGATTCGTAAATCCGCTCCACTGGGACGGGAGAACTCGATGCTCGCTCACCGAAGCCGGCGTACGCGCCGGCTGACAACGCACGCCACCCTCCTGGGGCTGGCTGTGGCGCTGGCTGTGCCGGCCCCGCCCGCGCTGTCGGCCGAACCGGCAGCCAACCTCGTCCTGCACTACGACTTCGAAGGCAACCTGTCCACCGGGGTGGTCACCGACCGCTCACCGTCGCGGCTCAACGGGACGTTGATCAACCCGGGTTCGGCGAGCACCGCCGCGGGCCCGAACGGCTCGCAGGCGCTGGTCCTGCCCGGCGGCGCGAGCACCTCGACGACGGCGCCACACGTCCGGATCCCGAACGGCCTGTTCAAGAACCGCTCAGCGGTGACCATCTCCGCGTGGTTGAAGTGGTCGGGCGGGCCGGACTTCCAGTGGGTCTACAACCTCGGCAAGGATCTCCACACCGCCACGTTCGTGACCCCGTCCTTCCAGGGGGACGCGACGACCCGGTCGTCGATCAAGCCGGTCAACGGCAGCGCCGAGGTCGGCGTACCGGCGGCGCAGAAGCTGCCCGTGGGCCAGTGGGTCAACCTGGTGACCGCGATCGACGGCCAGACGATCACGTACTACCTCAACGGCGTGAAGGTCGGCAGCCGTACCGCCAGCATCAACCTGGCCGCGGTGATGCACTCCGACTCGAACACCACCTCGGGCTTCCTGGGCAGGGCATTCTGGAGTGGACACCCGTTCCTGGCCGGTGCGCTGGACGACTTCCGGGTGTACGACGCCGCGCTCACCGCGAGCGAGGTGGCCGGCCTCGCGGGCGACCGGCTCGCCACGTTGATCGACCCGGCACAGACGTCGTACCCCATCACCGTCCCGGTCGGCACGGCGCCCAGCCTGCCCACCACCTTCGACGGTCGGTACACCGACGGCATCGCCCGCCGGTACGCGATCACCTGGCCGGCGGTCGACCCGGCGAAGTACGCCACCCGGAACCAGTTCACGGTCACCGGCACGGTCGACGGCATCGGCACCCAGGTCCAAGCCGTCGTCACGGTGGTCGCCGCCGGTGACCTCACCGTCAACCTCGGTGTCGATACCGGTGCTTACCACGGCGGCGCCTCCGGAACGCTCTACGGCCTGTACGGCGAGGGGCTGCCGACGCGGAACCTGATCGAGGGCATCAACCTGCGTACCGTCTCCACGAAGGCGCAGGACGGGCCGCAGCACCCGGGCGCCGACGCGCTGGAGGTGGTCAAGCCGCTCGCCGACGCGACCGACGGCGACGTCTACATCTACATGACCGACATCTACCGGGGCTTCCCGTACCAGTGGCCGGGCAACACGCCGCAGGAGCGGCTGAACGACTACAAGCAGAAGATCGCCAAGCAGGTCGACCAGGTGCTCCAACTCCCGGCGCAGTACCAGGACAACATCGTGTTCGTGCCGTTCAACGAGCCCGAGGGCAACATGTTCGGCACCGGGACGTGGAGCTACAACAAGATCAGCTGGCTCAACGACCCGCAGTACTTCCTCAGCGCCTGGGACGAGGTGTACGCGCTGATCAAGCGTAAGATGCCCACCGCCCGCATCGCCGGTCCGAACACCAGCGTGCTGTACAACCAGGTGCAGGGTTTCCTGCGGCACACGGTGTCGAAGGGCACGGTGCCGGAGGTGATGACCTGGCACGAGCTGAGCAACCCGGCGCAGGTGCGCACCAGTGTCGCGAAGTACCGCGGCTGGGAGAGGTCGATCTTCCAGGGCACCGTGTACCAGGGCCGGCAGCTGCCGATCAACGTCAACGAGTACGCGTTCAACTACCACACCTCGGTGCCGGGGCAGATGATCCAGTGGATCTCGGCGATCGAGGAGTCGAAGATCGACGCGGACATCGCGTACTGGAACATCGACGGGAACCTGTCCGACTCGGCGGTGCAGGCCAACCGCGCGAACGGGCAGTGGTGGCTGCTCAACGCGTACGGGCAGATGAGCGGCCGGACGGTGCAGGTGACTCCGCCGCGGCCGAACGTCAGCTACACGCTGCAGGGCGTGGCCACGCTGGACACTGCGAAGTCGCAGGCCAGAGCCATCTTCGGCGGCTCGTCGGGCAACGCGTACGTCCAGTTCCGCGGCATCGACAGCGCCGTGTTCGGCCAGAAGGTGCACGCGCTGGTCCAGGAGATCCCGTGGACCGGTCAGATCGGTGACTCGGCCCAGCCCGAGGTGGTCGCCGAACTCGACGCGACCGTGGTCAACGGCGCAGTGGCGTTCGACTTCGGCAACACGCTGCCGGCGCTGAAGGAGTCCTCGGCGTACCAGGTCATCCTGACCCCGGGAAGCTCGGCGACCTCGAACGCGGTCAAGCCGAAGCTGTGGCAGGCCACGTACGAGGCGGAGAACGCCGCGCACACCGGCACCGGCTGGTCGCGCAACGGGCCGGAGGGCACCCCGTCCGACGTGTCGAAGTTCTACACCTCCGGCACGTACAACGTCGGCGGGCTGCGCACCGGCTCGGACGTGGCGCTCAACTTCACGGTCTCCGTGCCGCAGAACGGCACGTACGACCTGAGCGTCTTCGCCAACTCGCTCAACACCTACAACCTGATCGCCGAGCAGGGCCCGACCAACATCTTCCTGCGCGTCGACGGCGGCGCCGAGCAGGAGCTCCACATGCCGCTGGGCTACAAGTGGGTGGTCTGGGACCATGCCGACACCAAGGTCAACCTGACCGCGGGCAGCCACACGATCACCCTGGCGGCGCGCAACCTCAGCGGGACACGCACCACCAAGGGCGACGTGATCATTGACAAGATCGACCTGTCGCTGCCCAACCCGGCCGCCGCGCAGGCGATCTACGAGGCCGAGCACGCCACCCTCGCCGGCGGCGCCCGGACCCTCTACAACCAGACCGGCGTGTCCGGTGCCGGCGTGGCCGCGATCCGCCAGGGGCAGTCGGTCAACTTCTGGGTCTACTCGCCGGGGGATGGTGAGTCCGCGATCGACGTGGACGTGGTGGGCAGCGCCGATGCCGGGCTCTCGGTCAACGGTCAGAACGTCGGCGACATCACCGCCGCCAAGCGCGTCAGGGTGTTCCTGTCCGGCGGCATCAACAAGATCACGCTGACCGGCAAGAGCACCACCGACACCCGGGTGGACCGGCTGCGGGTGCAGCGCACCCAGGGCACCCTGGTGCCCACCTGGTACGAGGCGGAAAACGCCCAGCGGGCCGGTACGGCGGCGATCGCCAACTACTCGCTGGCCAGCGGCGGCAGGGCGGTGACCGGAGTCGGCGGCGCTCCGGGCAACGGCAACACGCTGACCTTCGACGCCACCGTCACCAAGGCCGGCGTGTACGCGCTTACCGTGCGCTTCTCCAACCCGGAACAGGCGCCGGCCACGCACTACAACCCGGACCCGCTGGCCCGCCACGCGGACATCTCGATCAACGGCCAGGTACGGCGGGTCATGTTCCCGCACTCGTTCCATGCCAACAACTTCTGGGAGCTGACCATCCCGGTCCAGCTCGTCCAGGGGCAGAACAGCATCAGGTTCTCCGCCGCGGAGCTGCCGAACTTCGACGGCACGACGTACGCCTCGGACACCTTCCCCGGGGTACTGCTGCGGTCGAAGCAGGCGCCCGTCGTGGACCGGATCGGGGTGACGCCGTTCGCCGACACCCTGGGTCCGCTGGTGGGCTGACCGGCGGGGCCGTTTCCTGCCGGGCGGCCTCAAGCTGACCGACACGAGTCCGACTTTTCCGAAATAACTTGACGCGGTCGTGTCTGTCTGTGACTCTATGGGTACGCAGCGTTGTCGCGACGACAGTCCGGGAGCGCGCGGGGGAACCAAACCGGGGGGATGCACGGGGCGGCCGGCGGTGGACGGGATACCTGTCCACACCGACCGCCCCGTGCGCTGTCCGCCGCCGCAACCCGCGCCGGGATCGATGCCCCCGTTCGGGGCCGGCGGCGTGCCGGCAGGGCGTAGTGCCGTCGGCGGCGGTGCCCCCCACCGCCACGGGGCACGCGCGTAAGGTGGAAGGTCGTGCACATCGTTCGACAGGAGCTTCCATGACCAGCACCCTCCCGGCGTCCACCAGCGGCCCGCGGTCGAGCACCCTCGCCGAGGGCGACTACAAGGTGGCGGATCTGTCGCTCGCCGAGTTCGGGCGCAAGGAGATCCGGCTCGCCGAGCACGAGATGCCCGGCCTGATGGCGATCCGTCGCGAGTTCGCCGACGCCCAGCCCCTGGCCGGTGCCCGTATCACCGGCTCGCTGCACATGACTATCCAGACCGCCGTCCTGATCGAGACCCTGGTCGCGCTCGGCGCGCAGGTCCGTTGGGCGTCCTGCAACATCTTCTCCACCCAGGACCACGCCGCCGCCGCGATCGTGGTCGGCCCCGAGGGCACCCCGGACGCCCCGGCAGGCGTGCCGGTGTACGCCTGGAAGGGCGAGTCGCTGGAGGAGTACTGGTGGTGCACCGAGCAGGTGCTCAACTGGCCCGACGGTCAGGGCCCCAACATGATCCTCGACGACGGCGGTGACGCCACCCTGCTCGTCCACAAGGGCGTCGAGTTCGAGAAGGCCGGCGTGGTGCCCCCGGTCGAGTCCGCCGACTCCGAGGAGTACGCGGTCATCCTCGGCCTGCTGCACCGCTCGCTGGCCGAGGACAGCCAGCGGTGGACCCGGGTCGCCTCCACCATCAAGGGAGTCACCGAGGAGACCACCACCGGCGTGCACCGCCTCTACGAGATGCACCGCGCCGGCACCCTGCTCTTCCCGGCCATCAACGTCAACGACTCGGTGACCAAGAGCAAGTTCGACAACAAGTACGGCTGCCGCCACTCGCTGATCGACGGCATCAACCGGGCCACCGACGTGCTGATCGGCGGCAAGATGGCCGTCGTGCTCGGCTACGGCGACGTGGGCAAGGGTTGCGCCGAGTCGCTGCGCGGCCAGGGCGCCCGGGTCGTGGTGACCGAGGTCGACCCGATCTGCGCCCTCCAGGCGGCGATGGACGGCTACCAGGTCGCCACGCTGGACGACGTGGTCGAGCAGGCCGACATCTTCATCACCGCGACCGGCTGCTTCGACGTCATCACCAACGAGCACATGGCCCGGATGAAGCACCAGGCCATCGTCGGCAACATCGGCCACTTCGACAACGAGATCGACATGGCCGGCCTGGCGAAGCGCTCCGACGTCACCCGGGAGAACATCAAGCCGCAGGTCGACGTGTGGCGCTTCGACGACGGCCACGCCATCATCGTGCTGTCCGAGGGTCGCCTGCTCAACCTGGGCAACGCCACGGGGCACCCCAGCTTCGTGATGTCGAACTCGTTCGCCAACCAGACGATCGCCCAGATCGAGCTGTACACGAAGACCGACGAGTACCCGGTCGGCGTCTACGTGCTGCCGAAGCACCTCGACGAGAAGGTCGCCCGGCTGCACCTGGGCGCGCTCGGCGCGAAGCTCAGCCAGCTCACCAAGGAGCAGGCGGCGTACCTCGGGGTTCCCGTGGAGGGCCCGTTCAAGCCGGAGCACTACCGTTACTGAGTTGTTCCACTCGCACCGGGTCGGCCGCCGTGCGGCCGGCCCGGTCTGCTTTCGGGTACGCCGCGTCCGTGTCCCCCGGCGCTGCGCGCCGGCTCCCGGCGCCCGGCAAACCCGCTCAGGCAGCGCACGCCTTCGTCGCCCTGGCCCTGGCGATCATGGTCGGGCTGCCTCGTCTCAGCGCGGGCCGGGGCGCTGCCGGTCGGGGCGGATCCAGGTCCAGACGCACCAGGCCAACCAGGCGAGCGAGACCGCGGCCGCGAGGGCACGCAGGCGCAGCGCGCTGAGGGCGACGACCACCGCCAGCACCGCCAGCCAGGGGCCGAACCCTCTCATGCCCGCTCCCGGGGTGCCGGTGCCGCGCCGGCCCTCCGGTCGCCCGCTGTGGGCGCACGCCAGCCCGGTCGGAGCCGGGTCGCCGAGGTGGGGCCGGAGGTGCCTGGTGAGGACGGTCCTGCGAGGGCGAGGGTGGAGGTGATCACGGGGTTCGTCCTGTTCGTCGGTGGGGTGCCGATGGTGTCACGGCTGCTGC
Source organism: Micromonospora sp. KC606 (assembly GCF_004348675.1). GTDB lineage: Bacteria > Actinomycetota > Actinomycetes > Mycobacteriales > Micromonosporaceae > Micromonospora. The sequence goes on from NZ_SMKN01000042.1 coordinate 30,252, forward strand.
GGGTGTGTCGCGCCCGGCTGAGTGGTGGCGTCGCGGCGGCAGGTTCTTCCGGTGGGAGTAGCAGCATGACCACCACCCGACTCGATCGGTGGGAACGGCTTCTGGAACGCCAGCTGGCGGTGTGCCGTCGCGACCGAGGCCGCCCGCGGCGCCACCCCGCGAACTCGTGACCCAGCTCAACCGCCGGTGGCATCGGTTCTCCCACCCGATTGGATACTTCGTCCCGTGTCGAAACTGAGCAACAACATGGTGATCGCTGGAAAGCGTGTGGTGCTCACCGTCGGTCTACTCGCCGCGGTGACCGCGTGCACCGGCAGGACGGGGATGGGGGACGCGCCAGCCGATGCCCCCGCGAGCAGCGGTGGGACAGTCGCGCTCGGGCGGGCGTCGAACATCGCCCGCGACGGGATCTTCGACGTGAGCCGAACCAACGAGGCGAAGTTCCGGGTCCAGATCGACGGTGTGTTGAGCGGCCCGAAGCGGACGGTGCTGCGGGTCACCGTGACCAACCTGGAAGCCACCGAGCAGTTGGGCATCGACCGGTTCGGCGACTCCAGCTCGGACTATTCGTTCGTCGGGTTCAAGCTGCTGGACCCGGTCGGCGGCAAGCTCTACCACGCGTACCGGCTGGACAACCCGTACGGCCTGGGCTTCGGCAGCCGCCTCAACGAGATCAAGCTACAGCCCGGGGTGCACTACTCGGCGGTCGTCTACTTTCCACCGTTGCCGCAGAGCGTCACGGCGGTGACCGTGCTGTCGCCGGGCACGACGGGTGAGTTCACCGGAGTGCCGGTCACCGCGGGCAGCTACACCGCCACACCCGCAGCCGAGGACGCGCGCGCCCGAGTTCGGCAGATCCTGGCCATCAACTCGCCGCACCCGCCGGGGACGACCGTCGAGCTGCCCGCGGTCGAGCCCCCCGCCGGCGCGTTCAGCCTGGCCGCAGACGTGTCCGGGCTGGTCGTCGGTCCGGACCGGGAAACCCTCTCCTCCTCGGCGCAGACGTCGGTGGCGCTGCGCTCGGACATCCTGTTCGACTTCGGCAAGGCCACCCTGACGGCGAAGGCGCATACGCTGGTCGCCGAGGCGGCGAAGGAGATCACGGACGGCGCCGACCCGAGCCGGCCGATCAGCGTGGTCGGACACACCGACGGGAAGGGCTCCCCTTCGGACAACCAGAAGCTCTCGGAGCAGCGCGCCCAGGCCGTCGAGGCGCAGCTTCGGGCTGCGCTCGGTGGCGGTTGGCAGTTCACGGTCTCCGGCAAGGGGGAGTCCGAGCCGTTGGCCGAGGAGAGGAAACCGGACGGCTCCGACGACCCGCAGGGGCGGGCCCGCAACCGCCGGGTCGAGTTCACGTACCCACGGAAGTCGGCCACCGGCGCCGCGAACGCCGGCGGCGCCGCAGCCACGCAGGCCACCGGTGGCGGGGGTCGGCCCGCCGCGTTCCGCGCCGACAACGGCACGGTGGTGGCGGAGCGCGACGGTACGTCCGACAGCCAGACGGACTCCGTCGGCCCGGTGAAGTTCCACCTCCGGGTTTACCCGTTCTACCGCGACGGCGGCTATCTCGTCGCGGTCTTCGACCTGGCGAACGTCTCCGGGACGAAGCTCGATCCCGGCTTGAACTACTTCCGGTCGGCCGCCTACCCCGGACCGGCGTACGCGTCGTTCGGCGTGATCGACCCGGCGACCGGCGCCGCGTACCGCACCGCGTACGTGGCGATTGCCGACAACGTGAACAGCTACCTCGACGGACAGTTGCACGGGTGGCAGACCGCGCAGCCGCAGCGGGCCTACATGTACGTACCGGCACCCCCGGCGGGCGTCACGTCGGTCACCTTCGACGCCGGACCGTTCGGCAAGATCAAGAACGTGCCGGTCAACTGAAGAGCCCGGCCAGTGGCCCTGGCTGCCGACCGGCCTGCCGGAGAGCCGGTTTGGACTGGCCGGCGGGGTCAGGGCTGGGGTGCGGGCGCGGAG
>NZ_SMKN01000424.1 GCF_004348675.1 Micromonospora sp. KC606
CGGCGGGGCGTGGGCAGGGCCGTGGGCGTGGGCAGGGCGCGGTCGGCCGAGCCGGGTGCGCAAGGATGGGCAGCACATCACCCCTTACCGCAGGAGCCTCGATGGCCGCGCACCTGACCGCACCAACCGCCCCGGTCGACGTCGCGCCGATCCAGCGGCGCACCCTCCGCCTGCTCTTCGGCACCCAGATCATCGGTGGTGTCGGCGTCACCATCGGGATCGCCGTCGGCGCGCTGCTCGCCGCCCGGATCGCCGGGACGGCGGTGGCCGGGCTCGCGCAGAGCGCCGCGGTGGTCGGCGCGGCGTTGCTCGCCGTCCCGGTCACCCGCGTGATCACCGGGTCCGGCCGCCGACCGGGGCTGGTGCTGGCGTACCTGACCGGCGCGGTCGGCGGGGTGCTGGTGGTGCTCGCCGCGGCGACCGGCTGGGTGCCGCTGCTCTTCCTCGGCATGCTGCTGTTCGGCGGCGGCACCGCGGCCAACCTCCAGGCCCGCTACGCGGCGGTGGACCTCGCCGAGCCGGCCAGGCGGGGCCGGCAGCTGTCGCTGATCGTCTGGGCCACCACCATCGGCGCGGTGGCCGCGCCGAACTTCGCCGCCCTCGCCGACCGGGTCACGCACCGTTGGGGGCTGCCGCCGCTGGCCGGGCCGTTCGCGTTCAGCGCGGTGGCGTTCGTGCTGGCCGCGGTCGTACTGATGCTTCTGTTGCGACCCGACCCGCTGCTCACCGCGCGCCGGCTCGTTGCGACCGGGGCCGGGGCCGGGGC
>NZ_SMKN01000425.1 GCF_004348675.1 Micromonospora sp. KC606
GGCTTGTCGGGGCGATGCTGGAAGAGGAAGGCGCGGCCTGTCCGGTGCTCGATCTGAGCGTCGCGGAGCGGGACGGCGGGTCGGAGGCCAACCCGGTCCGCTCCGCGCTCGGGCTGACCTCCACGCACCTGGCCTACGTCATCTACACCTCCGGCTCAACCGGAACACCCAAAGGCGTCATGGTGCTTCACGGTGGCGTGTCCAATTTGATGAACATGCAACGCGCCACCTACCCGTTAGGGGCGCACGATGTCGTTCCGGTCAAGACGCCATTCGGCTTCGATGCCTCGGTGCGCGAACTGTACTGGCCCCTGACTTGCGGGGCCAAGCTGATCATGGCGAGGCCAGAAGGACATAAGGATCCCGCTTATCTGACGCAACTCTTTCATCAAGAGCGAGTGACAGCGCTCTACGCCGTTCCTTCGACCATACGCGCACTAATCGAGCAGGGCGATCTATCTCGCTGCACCAGCCTTACAATGTTGTTGACTGGCGCCGAACCGTTATCGGCGCAGATGGTGCATCGCCTTCGCGAGCAGCTGCCCGGACTCAGAATCTTCAGCCACTATGGGCCAACAGAGACAACCGTGTATGCCACTCAATGCGCCGTTGACGACGTTTGTTCCGTTGAAGGCAATGTCCCCATTGGCCGCCCGATGGCGAATACGCGGGTTTACGTGGTCGATGTTCATGGGGGGTTGTGTCCTGTTGGGGTGGCCGGGGAGTTGTGGGT
>NZ_SMKN01000426.1 GCF_004348675.1 Micromonospora sp. KC606
GGCTGGTCGGCGCGGTGCCCCGGGAGGAGATGGGCCGCTGGTACCGCTCGGCGGACGTGTTGGTGGCCGCCCCCTGGTACGAGCCGTTCGGGCTCACCCCGCTGGAGGCGATGGCCTGCGGCGTGCCGGTGATCGGCACGAACGTGGGCGGCATCGCCGACACGGTGGTGGACGGACTCACCGGCGACCTGGTCCCGCCGCGCGACTCCCGCGCCCTCGGCACCGCGCTGCACCGGCTGCTCGCCGACAAGGTGCGCCGGTTCGCGTACGCCATAGCGGCGCTGGACCGGATTCACAGCCGGTACTCGTGGAAGCGCTGCGCCGAACAGCTCAGCGCCGTCTACGCCACGGTCGCCGCCGTCGGCCGGGCCACCCCGGCGGTGGCGTGATGGGTGCCGGGCTGTCCCCCCTCGACCAGCACCTGTCCGGGCTGGCCGCCGCGCTGCTGCCGTACCGGCAGGTCGCCGAACGGCTCGCCGGTTGGGGCGCCGAGCTGGCCTGGGCCCTGGCCGGCGGTGGCCGGCTGATGGCCGCGGGCAACGGCGGCAGCGCCGCCGAGGCCCAGCACCTCACCGCCGAACTGGTCGGCAAGCTCCGCGACGACCGGCAGCCCCTGTCGGCGATCGCCCTGCACGCCGAGACCTCGGCGGTGACCGCG
>NZ_SMKN01000043.1 GCF_004348675.1 Micromonospora sp. KC606
GCTCCCGCCCCGACGGCCCCCCGGACGCCCGAGCCGGACCCGTCGCCGGTGCTCGCCGGCCCGGACGCCAACGCCCCGCAGCCCACCCCCGACGGGGTACGCGCCGCGATCGACCCGCTGCTCGGGCAGGCCGCGCTCGGCAGCCGGGTGAACGTGTCGGTGGTCGACGTGACCACCGGGCAGCCCCTCTACGCCAGGGGCGGCGACGACGGCACCGTGCCCGCCTCGGTGACCAAGCTCGTCACCGGGGTGACCGTGCTGGCGGCCCGTGGTCCCGGCTACCGCATCCCCACCCGGGCGGTCGCCGGGGCGACCCCCGGCGAGGTGGTCCTGGTCGGCGGCGGCGACCCCACCCTGGCGGTCGACGGCGACGGCTTCTATCCCGGCGCGGCCCGCCTCGACACCCTGGCCAAGCAGGTGAAGCAGGCGCTCGGCGGGACCGCTCCGGCCAGGGTGACGGTGGACTCCACGCTCTTCCCCGGGCCGGTGCACGGCCCCGGCTGGGACGCCGACATCCCGACCGGCGGGTACGGCGCGTCGATCACCGCGCTGATGACCGACGGTGCGCGACGTGACCCGGCGACCGCCCGGCGGACCTTCGACGACACGAACGGTGCGGCGGCGCGCTTCGCCCAGCCGGACCTCGCCGCCGGGCGCGCGTTCGCCCGGCTGCTCGGGCTCGGCGACGGCGCCCGGGTGGAGAAGGGGAAGGCCCCGGCGGAGGCCGGCGGGTCCACCGGTGCCGCACCAGCGCCCGGCACCGAGCTGGGAAAGATTGAGTCGCTGCCGATGATCCGGCTGGTCGACATCATGATCAGCGACAGCGACAACGTGGTCGCCGAGGCGCTGGCCCGGCAGGTGGCGCTGGCCCGCGACCAGCCGGCCTCGTTCGCCGGCGGGGCGGCGTCGATGGACGCGGTGGTCGCCGAGCTGGGGCTACCGGCCGACGAGATCAGCCTCGCCGACGCCAGCGGCCTGTCCCGGACGAACCGGATCAGCCCCTCCCTGCTGACCGACCTGATCGCTCTCGCCGGCAACGGCCAGCGCCCCGAGCTCGCCGCGATCTTCGGGGGCCTGCCCGTCGCCGCCTGGTCCGGCACCCTCGGCGGCCGGTACCGGGTGGCGGCGACGAAGGCCGGAGCGGGTGCGGTGCGGGCCAAGACCGGCACCCTGACCGGCGTGCACTCCATCGCCGGGCTGGTCACCACCGCCGAGGGCCGGCTGATCAGCTTCGCCGTGCTCACCGACCGGGCGGTCGGCGACACGGACAGCACCCGGCAGGCACTCGACCGCATAACCGGCGCCCTGGCGAACTGCGGCTGCCGCTGACCCGCCGGTGTCGGGCACGGCCCGGACGCGGGCCACCGGGGTGCCGCGCCAGGCGGTCGGCCGAGGTTGGGTGTCGCGGGGCACCACCGACCTGAGTACGCATGTGGTTCGCGCCCGGCGGAGGGTGGCGCCAGGTCGCGCGCCCCGCCTGGGGTGTTCCGGCGCGGGTACGGTGGGTGCATGGCGCAGTTCGTGGACTGGGATCTGGCCGCCGCGACCGCGGGGGCGCTGGGCAAGTCGGGCCCGCGCGTGTCGTACGCGGAGGCCGCCGAGGCGGTCGGCGACCTGCGGCGGCTCACCGACGAGGCGGCGGGGCACGTCGCCGACTACACGAAACTGCGCTCGCAGGTGTCCCATCCGCCGGTGCGCGTGGTGGACCGGCGCGACTGGGCGGCGACCAACATCGCCGGACTGCGGGAGGTGATCACCCCGCTGGTCAGCCGGCTCTCCGGTGACAAGCAACCCGGCCCGCTCACCGAGGCGGTCGGTTCCCGGGTGACCGGGGTGCAGGCCGGCACGGTGCTGGCGTACCTCTCCGGCCGGGTCCTCGGCCAGTACGAGGTCTTCGCCGCCGACCCCGGGCAGCTGCTGCTGGTCGCGCCCAACATCGTCGAAATCGAGCGGAAGCTGGGGGCTGACCCGCGTGACTTCCGGCTCTGGGTCTGCCTGCACGAGGTCACCCACCGCACCCAGTTCACCGCCGTGCCGTGGATGCGGGCGTACTTCCTGGGCGAGGTGCAGGCGTTCGTGGACGCCTCGCAGGGCAGCGAGCACCTGCTGGAACGGCTGCGCCGGGGCGTGAGCACGCTCGCCGACACCGTGAAGGATCCAGAGAGCCGCACCAGCGTCCTCGACATCGTGCAGACCCCGGCGCAGCGGGCCGTGCTGGACCGGCTCACCGCCCTGATGACCCTGCTGGAGGGGCACGCCGAGTTCGTCATGGACGGCGTCGGCCCGCAGGTCATCCCCAGTGTCGAGCAGATCCGCGCGGCGTTCAACCGCCGCCGGGAGGCCGGCAACCCGCTGGAGAAGGCGATCCGCCGGCTCCTCGGCGTGGACGTCAAGATGCGCCAGTACGCCGAGGGCCGCAAGTTCGTGCACGGGGTCGTCGACCGGGTCGGTATGGCTGGCTTCAACAAGATCTTCGGCTCCCCGCTGACCCTGCCCCGCCTCGACGAGCTGGGTGACCCGGACGCCTGGGTGGCCCGGGTGCACGGGCCGGCCGGCGCCACCCCGGCCGCCGGCTGAGCGTACGGCCGTGGCCGCCCTCGCTCCGCCGGTCGCCGCGGTCCGGGCCGCGGTCCGCCGCGCGCTGACCGGGCTGCCGGGCGACGGGCCGGTCCTGGTTGCCTGCTCGGGCGGGGCCGACTCGCTCGCCCTCGCCGCCGCCGTCGCCTTCGTCGCGCCCCGGGCGGGCCGCCCCGCCGGGCTGGTCACCGTCGACCACGGGTTGCAGGCCGGGTCGGCCGGGCGCGCCGCCGCCGTGGCCCGCTGGGCGGTCGGGGCCGGGCTCGACCCGGTGGAGGCGGTCGCGGTGACCGTGGCCGGGCGGCCCGGCGGTCCCGAGGCGGCCGCACGCGACGCCCGTTACGAGGCGCTGACCGCCGCTGCCCGACGGCACCGGGCCGCCGCGCTGCTGCTCGGGCACACCCGCGACGACCAGGCAGAGACGGTGCTGCTCGCGCTGGCCCGGGGCGCCGGGCCGCGCGGTCTGGCCGGGATGCCGCCCCGCCGCGACCTGGACGGGGTGCCGCTGCTGCGCCCGCTGCTCGACGTCACCCGGGGGCAGACCCGTACGGCGTGCGCCGCGCTCGGCCTGACGCCTTGGGAGGACCCGCACAACGCCGACCCGTCGTACGCCCGGGCCCGGGTCCGCGCGGACGTGCTGCCGGTGCTGGTCGGCGCGCTCGGCGAGGGGGTGCTGGACAACCTGGCCCGCACCGCCCGGTTGGTCGCCGCGGACACCGCCGCCCTGGACGAGCTGGCCGCCGCCGCGCTCACCGAGGCGCGGGCCGGGGCAAGTGCGCTCTCGGCGGGCGCGCTGGCAGCGCTCCCCGTGGCGGTGCGTACCCGGGTGCTGCACGCCTGGGCGCGGGAACTGGGCGCGCCGCCCGCCGCGCTCTCCCACCGGCACGTCGCCGCGCTGGACGCACTGGTCACCGACTGGCACGGGCAGGGCGCGACGTCGCTGCCTGGAGGGTTGCGTGTCGCCCGCCGGGACGGCCGCCTGCGACCCGTCGACTGAACCCGGCCCGTCCACGCGGCCCGTCTCCCGCCGCTCCCCGCCTCCCGCTCACCGGCCGGCTTCGGCATCCACGCGGCCCGACTCCCGCCGCTCCGGTGCGTACTCGGCTGCTGTCGGACGACCCGCGACCGGGTCATCCATCGGCCGCCCGCGTCCTCGATGGTGGTGGGGATCTGCTGCGGTGGGCGGGGCGTAGATCATCAGACGGCGGGTTCGAGGCGGTCGCGGAAGGTGGCGCGGTATGCCTGGGGTGTGGTGCCGACGCGGCGGGCGAAGTGGTGTCGCAGGGCGGCGGCATCGCCGAAGCCGGCCCGGTCGGCGACCTCCTCCACCGGCAGTCGGGTCTCCTCCAGCAGCCGCCGGGCCAGCAGCACCCGCTGGCTGGTGAGCCAGTCGTGCGGCGTGGTCCCGGTCTCGGCCCGAAACCGGCGGGCGAACGTGCGCGGTGCCATGCCGGCCCGCTCGGCCAGCTCGTTTACCGTGGTGGGCCAGTCGAGGTGCCCGATCAGCCAGCGCAGCACCGGCTCCAGAGTGGGCGCCTCGGGAGTGGCCGGGATCGGCGCCTCGACATATTGGGCCTGCCCGCCGTCGCGGTGCGGCGGGACGACCATCCGCCGGGCCAGCCGGGTGGCGGTGGCCGATCCGTGCTCTTGGCGTACGAGGTGCAGGCAGGCGTCGATGCCGGCGGCCGTGCCGGCGCTGGTGAGCACCGGCCCGTCGGCGACGTAGAGCGAGTTGCACCGGACCCGGGCAAGCGGATGGCGGGCCTGCAACTCGTCGACGTACCGCCAGTGGGTGGTGCACTCCCGACCGTCGAGCAGCCCGGCGGCCCCGAGGACGAACGCACCCGAGCACACGCTGAGCAGGTACGCCCCGCGCTGGGCGGCCCGGCGCAGCGCGTCCAGCACGTGCGGCGGGATCTCGCCGCCATGGGCGTGGGCGGGGACGGCGACCAGGTCGGCGTCGTCGACCGGGGCGAGGTCGGCGTGCGGGGTGAGGCCGAAGCCCGAGGAGGTGCGGACGGGGCCACCGTCGGCGGTGCAGACGGAGAACCGGTAGCCGGGAAAACCGTCGGCGGTGCGATCGGTGCCGAAGACCTCGGCGAGCACGCCGAGCTCGAAGGGGGCGACCCGGTCGAGGGCGACGACGGCGACCGAACGGAGCATGTGACGAGGGTAACCCGACCCATGGCAGAAAATCGAGGCGCAGTGGCATTCCTGCCGCTGTTGGGCCCTCGGGGCCTGGCGGAGACTGGTGTCAGTCCGGTGCGCACCGGCGGCGAATTCATCAGCAACAACACGAAAGTGAGCGCCGCCATGGAGTTCCTACTGCTGATGCTCTTCCTCGTCGGCCTGGGCGCAGCCTCGGCCGCCGGGCTCACCGCCGACAGTCGCGACTCGGCCGACTGGAAGTCGACCGACCAGGGGCGTCGCTGGAGCTCTCGTGCCAGTTGATGGGGTTGGTCCTTCTTGTCGGCGATGTCCCGGCGAGAACGCTCCGAAAGGGGCGGCCCCGCCGACGGGGGGCGGTCGGCGTACGGCAGGCTAGGAGTCATGGCTGACGGCTCCTGGTACGACGCCGACATCGATCACGTGATCATCTCCGAGGCCCAGATCCGCGAGAAGACCGCGGAACTGGCCAAGCAGGTCTCGGCGGACTACGCCGGCGTCGAGGACGGACTCCTGCTCGTCTGCGTGCTCAAGGGCGCGGTCATGTTCATGGCCGACTTCGCCCGCGCGCTGGGCCGGCACGGCCCGCCGGCCGAGCTGGAGTTCATGGCCGTCTCCTCGTACGGCCAGGGCACCACCACCTCCGGCGTGGTCCGCATCCTCAAGGACCTGGACCGGGACATCGCCGGCCGGCACGTGGTCGTGGTCGAGGACATCGTCGACTCCGGCCTCACGCTCTCCTGGTTGCTGCGCTACCTGGAGTCCCGTTCGGCGGCCAGCGTCGAGGTGGTCGCCCTGTTCCGCAAGCCGGAGGCGGTGAAGGTCACCGTCCCGGTGAAGTACGTCGGCTTCGACATCCCGACCGAGTTCGTGGTCGGCTACGGCCTCGACTTCGGCGAGCGGTACCGTGAGCTGCCCTACGTCGGCGTGCTCAAGCCCGAGGTCTACGCCCGGGCCTGAAGCCCGGTGGCCGGCTGTGCGACGCCGGGTCGGCCCGGCCCGGGTCGGAGCGCCCCGGATCAGCGTCCGTCCGGCGGACGTTCAGCGGGCTCTCAGTGAATCCGACTACGGTAGGTGGCGGTGATGTGGGGGCGACTCCGCGTCCGGCCCCTCGACCCGCGTGACCGGGCGGGCGGCGGGCCGGTCCGCAGCTTCCCGTCACGCCGGCTGAAACTTCGGTTCGCCCTCCGCGTAAGTGCCGGGCTCACAAGCTCGCATCTGGCACGAACGGTGTACCGTCGAATGACCGCGGCGCGGCAGTTCGCGCGGCGCGGGGTCGAGGCCGGCCCGCACGGCGGCTCGACGCCGCCGACGGCGGCGACACCATTCAGACGGTCAGGATGTCGATCAGGAGGATGCGGGCGCCCTGGCGCCCGACAACAGTATGGAACGTACGCGTTTCTTCCGCCGACCGGTGGTCTGGATCATCCTGGTCATCCTCGGCGCCGTTGTGCTCAGTCAGCTGTTCACCGCTGGTCCCAGCTACCACCGGGTGGACACTTCCGTTGCGCTCGACCAGCTTCACACCGCCAAGATCAACAAGGTTGTCTTCCAGGACAAGGAGCAGACGCTTCGGCTCGACCTGGCCCAGAAGACCAAGTTCGGCGACACCACCACCGACCGGATCGAGGCCCAGTTCCCGTACGAGGTCGGCGACGAGATCTGGAACGAGGTCCTCGAGGCCAAGGCGGCCAACCGGGTCACCGGCCCGGCCGACGTCGAGGTGTCATCGGACAGCATCTGGGTGAGTCTGCTGGTCAACCTGCTTCCGATCGCCCTGCTGGTGCTTCTGCTGATCTTCTTCATGTCGCAGATGCAGGGCGGCGGCTCCCGGGTGCTCAACTTCGGCAAGTCCAAGGCCAAGATGATCACCAAGGACACGCCGAAGACGACCTTCGCCGACGTGGCCGGGGCCGAGGAGGCCGTCGAGGAGCTGCACGAGATCAAGGACTTCCTGCAGAACCCGGCGAAATACCAGGCCCTGGGTGCCAAGATCCCGAAGGGTGTGCTGCTGTTCGGCCCGCCCGGCACCGGTAAGACGCTGCTGGCCCGCGCGGTCGCCGGCGAGGCCGGGGTGCCGTTCTACTCGATCTCCGGCTCCGACTTCGTCGAGATGTTCGTCGGTGTCGGCGCCAGTCGGGTCCGCGACCTCTTCGAGCAGGCCAAGGCGAACGCCCCGGCGATCGTCTTCGTCGACGAGATCGACGCGGTCGGCCGGCACCGCGGGGCCGGCATGGGCGGCGGTCACGACGAACGTGAGCAGACACTCAACCAGCTGCTCGTCGAGATGGACGGCTTCGACACCAAGGGCGGCGTCATCCTGATCGCCGCCACCAACCGGCCGGACATCCTCGACCCGGCGCTGCTGCGCCCCGGCCGCTTCGACCGGCAGATCCCCGTGGACGCCCCCGACATGGAGGGCCGCAAGGCGATCCTGCGGGTGCACGCCAAGGGCAAGCCGTTCGCGCCCGACGTCGACCTCGACTCGGTGGCCCGGCGTACCCCGGGCTTTAGCGGCGCCGACCTGGCCAACGTGATCAACGAGGCCGCGCTGCTCACCGCCCGCAAGGAACAGCGGGCGATCACCAACGACTCGCTGGAGGAGTCGATCGACCGGGTGATCGCCGGCCCGCAGCGCCGGACCCGGGTGATGAGCGACCAGGAGAAGAAGATCACCGCGTACCACGAGGGTGGGCACGCGCTGGTCGCCTGGGCGTTGCCGCACGCCGCGCCGGTACACAAGGTGACGATCCTGTCCCGGGGCCGTTCGCTCGGCCACACCCTGGTCCTGCCCACCGAGGACAAGTACACCCAGACCCGCGCCGAGATGATCGACACCCTGGCGTACGCGCTGGGCGGCCGCGCCGCTGAGGAACTCGTCTTCCACGAGCCGACCACCGGTGCCGGCAACGACATCGAGAAGGCCACCCAGCTTGCCCGCGCGATGATCACGCAGTACGGCATGAGCTCCAAGCTTGGCGCCATCAAGTACGGCACGAGCGGCGACGAGCCGTTCCTCGGCCGCAACATGGGCCACGAGCGGGACTACTCCGACGTGGTGGCCGCCGAAATCGACGGCGAGATGCGCGCCCTGATCGAGCTGGCCCACGACGAGGCATGGGAGATCCTGGTGGAGTACCGGGACGTCCTCGACGACATGGTCCTGGAGCTGATGGAGAAGGAAACTCTCTCCACCGCCGACATGGCCCGGATCTGCGCCCGGGTGGTCAAGCGTCCGCCGATGGCCCCCTACAACGGCTTCGGCAAGCGTCAGCCCTCCACAGAGCCGCCGGTCCTCACCCCCGGTGAGAAGGAGAAGCTCAAGGCGCAGGCCCAGGCCGACGGCGCAACCGTCGGCGGCGCCTCGAACAACTCGGACGGTTCGCACTGAGCACTCACGCCGCGGCCAGCCCCGACCCTTCGGGGCTGGCCGCCTCGTCCACCGAACCCGACGGTGACGAGGCGCTCGACTACGTCGCCGCCCGACTGATCAGCGGCAGGCTCACCGGCCGCCCCATCGAGGACGCCATGGACCTCGGTCGGATCGAGAAGGCGGTCCGGGAGATCCTCATCGCCGTCGGCGAGGACCCCGACCGTGACGGGCTCCGGCAGACCCCGGCCCGGGTCGCTCGGGCGTACGCCGAACTCTTCGCCGGCCTGCGGGTCGACCCGGCCCAGGTGCTCAGCACCACCTTCGAGGCCAACCACGAGGAGCTTGTGCTCGTCCGGGACATCGACGTGATGAGCCTCTGCGAGCACCACCTGCTGCCATTCCGCGGCAGCGCCCACATCGGCTACATCCCCGGCCCGGACGGCCGGATCACCGGCCTGTCCAAGCTGGCCCGGCTGGTCGAGGTCTTCGCCCGCCGCCCGCAGGTGCAGGAGCGGCTCACCTCGCAGATCGCCGACCTGCTGATGAACAAGCTGGCACCGCGCGGCGTCGTCGTGGTGCTCGACTGCGAACACATGTGCATGGCGATGCGCGGCATCCAGAAGAGCGGCGCGAAGACCATCACCTCGGCGGTGCGGGGCACCCTGCAGCACGACGCGAAGTCACGGGCCGAGGCGATGGCACTGATCATCCCTCGCTGACCCCGCCGCCGGCCGCCGCGTTCCGGCCCGGCCGCAGCGCGGCCGGTGCGGGGCGCCCGACCGACGCTGCTGCCGGCACGTTCCGGCGGATCAGCCCCGGAACATCGCCAGCATGATCCCGGCGGCGACCGTCACCGCCGGCACCAGGCAGGTCGACGCCCCCAGCCGTGGTGTGCGGTCCAGCCGCTCGCCTGTGCCGGCAGGGAAGACCCGCCCCACCGCGACCCATCCGGCGGCGAACGCGACCGCCGGCATCGGCAACCCGAGGGCCAGCGCCGCGATGCTCACCGCGCCCGTCCCCGCCACCACGAAGGCCGCCAGCTGCGCCAGCGGCACCAGCAGGGCCAGTGGGCCGTACACCAGCAGGTTGCGCAGCCGTGGCGGCCACGCCGACGGGCGGAGCGGCCCCCGCGTCGCCAGCGTCGCGTCCGCGGCGTCCGCCCAGCTCCGGGCCACCCGCAGCGCCGCCAGCACCGCCGCCGGGCCACCCACCATCGACCGGGCCGCCTCGGTCAGCTCCGGCGGCGTCGGGGTCAGCGAGATCGGTGGTACGCCCAACTCACGCAGCCGGGCCTGCTGCGGTGCCAACCGGGCGTGCACCCGGACCAACTCCTCCCGCGCCGCCTCCACCGCCCGGGCCTGCTCCACCGCGGCGGTTGCCGCGGCGCGGCGCACCCCGTCGAGCTGGCGGGCGGCGGCCAGGTACTCCGTCCACGGGTCAGCGACCGCTCCGACCGGCTCGTCACCGGTGCGTTGCCGGACCGCCGGCACCGGGGCCACCTCGTCGACGCCCACCCCACCCGCGTGCGGTCCCGTGGGCTCCGCTACGCCGCTCACGACCGCCCCTGCCCGTCGGTGGCGAAAGGCACCAGCACAACGCCCCGCTCACCCGGGCCGTCGAAGAGCACCGCCCGGCCAGAGCGGGGATGCCACTCGACCGGGCGGCCGAAGACCCCGCCCAGCATGGTTCCCGGCACGTCCACGACCACGACGGCCGCCAGCTTGTCCACGGCACCCTCCGGCTCCAGCAGCGCCGCGAACGGCGGCACCGTACGCCACCACCCCAACAGGTGCGTCCCCGCCGGTGGACCGTCCCGCAGCAGCGCGCGCAGCCGTTCGACCGGCAGGTCCGCCGAGCTGATCAGGTCCGCTCCGAACACCACCAGGTACGCCGACCCACCCTCGTCCATCGCGGCCGACAACCCCGGACCGTCCACCGTCTCCACCCGGTGCCGCTCCGACAGCTCGGCCGCCAAACCGGCCGCCAGCGAGGCGGAGCCGTCGGCCAGCGGCGCGAGAACGAACCGGGCGCTGCCCGGCTCGTGGTGCGCAGCCGTGCTCCGGACGGCGGTCATCAACATTCCGGCCGCCTCCGCCCCCGGACCAAGGACGGCCAGATTCCGCCCCGCCACCGGTCCCAGCGGCACGGCGACCGTGGTCCGGGCCACGTCCACCGCCCGGCCGAGCAGTGCCACCGGACCGCCGGCCCGCCCCGCCAGGGCAGCTCGCATCCGGGGATCGTTGCTCAGCAGCGGCCGGGCCCAACCGGCGAAGACCACCGGAGGGGCCGCGCCCGCCGGACGGGCCGTGAAGAGCCGGTGCCGCAGCCGCTCAACGGTCCCCGGGTCGTCGTGCGGATCCGGGTACCGCACCAGCCGTTCATGACCCCGGGTCGCGCCACGCGGCCCACCCAGGCCGCCTGCGGTGTTCACCACCGCGCTGCCCACCGCCAGCCCGGCAGCCGAGTCGTTGGTCGGCATCAGCACCGGGCCGCCGCCGGAGAGCGCCACCCGGACTGGAAACTGCCCCAGCACCGAGTCGCGAGGCGCGACGCCAGCCCCGATGCCCAGATCACCGGCCCCGGACAGGACCAGGTGGACACCGTACGCCCGCCCGGCGCGGGCCAGCACGCCCAACCGGGCCAACACCTCGGCGGCGACCGGATCCCGATCGGCCAGCAGTAACGGAAAATTGTCGATCACACAGACGACACGCGGCAGGGACTGGTGCTCGCGCAACTCGGCGAACCGCTGCCCGCCGGCCCGGACAGCCGCCTCCTCCCGCTGGTGGGCCTCCGCGGTCAACTGGTCGAAGAGCTCCCGGACGTACTCCGGGTCGGCGGCCATCGCCGCCGCCCGGACCTGCGGTATCCAGCTCCGGTCCCGCTCGGTCTGAAGGAACTCCACGAAGGACTCGTTGTCACCGAGGTCCACCAGGTACAGGACCAACTCGTCCGGGCCGTACCGGGCGGCGAGACCGAGCAACGCGGTGGTGAGGAATGCGGCGCGGCCCGCGTCGGAGCGGCCACTGACCAGCCAGTGGGGGGTGAGTTCGGTGAAACCGACAGTCACCGGGCGGCCACCGGCATCGCCGACGGTGGTGGACAGCCCCGCCGTGGAAGACGTTTGCCAGAGCGGCCCCGCCTCCGCCGGCAGCAGCTCGGTCAGACCCAACCGGGAGCCGGCCTCGATCTGCTCGGCCAACCGCCGGCAGACCGTCTCGATCAGCTCCGCCCCCGGGTCCTCGTCCACGAACACCGGAGAGTTCAGCCCGCCGCCGGACTCGGCGCCCGGCCCGCTGAACGGACTGTCCGGTGGATCGCCCAGCAGCGCGTACGCGGTGCGCATCGCCAGCCGGGTGGCCCGCGGCAGCGGTGGCCGGCCGGCCACCGGCCAGCCGGCGACCAGCAGGTGCAGCCCGGCCTGCCGGTCAGCCCCGGCCAGTGCCTCGACCCGGGCCAGGTCGTCGGTGGTGGTGTGCTCCGGGAACCCGGCGACGATGAGCAGCATCGTTCGGTCGTGCCGGCGGGGACGGCCGGTGCCGGGGGAGACCCACTGCTCGGCCTCACCGAGCACCGCGCGCAGGCCGGCAACGTCCACCGCGGGCGGCGACAGCAGCCCGGCGTCGGCGAGGGCCGCGAAGGGCGTGAACGTGTCGCCCCCGCCCACCCCGTCCACCGCCCGGACCAGCAGACAGCCGGGCGGCGTCGCCGCCAGCAACCGCAGCAGCACGGCCCGGAGCAGTCCCGCCGCCCGGGACTCCCGAGCGTTGACGTCGAGCGTGAGGTGACCGGTGCCGAGCAGCGGCACCAGGGCCGGGAAGCGGGCGTCGTCCAACGGGGCGGCCGTGCCAACCCGGACGAAGGGCGGATTCTCCTCGCCGGCCGGAGTATCCGGCGAAAGCGACTCCAGCCCGGCGCCGGCCCAGCCCGGGGCCAGTCGTGCCGCAGCGGTCCGCAGCCGCTCCGCCAACTTGTACTGTCGGAGCTGGTCGGCCGGGGCGGGGCGGGTTTCGTCGAGCACGTGGGCCGCAGCGGCGGCCGTGGCGGCTGCCCGCCGGTGCAGGGCCGCGGCACGGTTCGTGCGACCCTTCGGACCGGCCACCGTGTCCACCCCTCTTTCCGAGGCTGGAAACCTCCCCGAAAGCAGACCGTATCCCAGGCGGGGTCGTACACCGGGGAAGCTGCGCGGCGCTGCGCCGGGCTTGTCGCAAAGGTGCGGAGCTCTCTCACGTCCCGGGGTCGTCCTGTCACCATCCGCAGGATCTGGGGCATTGGGTACGAGGCAGTCAGCCGATAGCCTCAGGGGGTGGAATCAGTGCAGCCCCCCGCCGGTTCCCAGGTCTCCCGCGTACCGGCGCAGCGGACCCCTCCGGAGCAGCTGGCACCCCCTGCCACCGCCCCGGCGCCGCAGCCCCCGAAGCGGTGGCGGGCACGCACCGTCCTCAGCGTGGTTGCGGGGGTATTGGCGCTGCTCTGCGTCAGCGGAGCGGCGGTCGGCTACGTGCTGTACGACCGCGCAACGGCACCCGACCGGAGCGCGCCGGACGTGGTGGTGGACAACTACCTGCGCGAGTTCCTCGTCAACCGAAACGACGTCCGAGCCGATCAGTTGGTGTGTGAAGGTTCCACTGATTTAGGTGCCATGGAAGCCTTACGTTTCGAGGTAGAACAGCGAGAAGCGAACTTCGATGTGGTTGTACGTGTCACTTGGGGACCATTGGGCAGGTCGGTGACGGCCGATGGGGAGATCGTGAGCACCACCTTGACGATTGCAGGCTCGTCAGATGGACAACCACGTAGCAGCCGTCGTGAAGACTGGATGTTCGACGTGGTCGAACGTGACGGCCAATGGAAGGTCTGCGGAGCCCGAGAAATTCTCTGAAGCCACTACTCAATCCACAGCAGGTGCACCGGCACCTCCAGTGTGGTCGGCGGCTGGCCGCGCCAAGCCCAGCGGTACCACTCCAGCTCCGGCGTGACCCGGACGGAGATATCACCGTCGGCGCCGGAGTAGGTTTCCGTCACCGCGCGCAGGTCCCGATGCTCGACCCCGCTTTCCACGTGCACCACCCGGCGACCACTGACGGAGTCGGCCTCGAACACGGGCGTGGGTGACCGATGGGTGGGCCCGTCGAGAGAGACCAGCCGGGTGCTGGACTCCGGGTGGAACGTCTGCAGCGAAGGGCGGCTGCCGACCGTCTCCACCCACACGCGTTCGACGGGCACCAGCGGGGCGAAGACCTCGACCTGGTCCGACTCGGCGCGGTACCACTCGTGTTCCGGGATGACCGGGACGTAGGTTCGGCTTCCCTGTACCACCCGCTCGTCGGCCCGGAGGTCGCCGCGCCAGCCCAGACCGGGCAGCCCGACCAGCACCCGCCGACCGCGCAGCTCCACCCGGCCGGTTGCGGGCACGATCTCGACAGGACGGGGTGGCAGGGGCGCCCAGTCCGGCTGCCCGGCGAAGGGATCCGGCAGCGGACCGTTCATCGTCGGGCAATCCTCGCCGACGAGCTGCCCAGGGCCGCCCCCTTCTGCCGCATGAAGGGCACCGGATCGATGGCACCCAGCGAGGACCGGTCACCGTCCCGGTGCACCTCGAAGTGCAGGTGGGGCCCGGAGGAGTTTCCACTGCTGCCCACTCGCCCGATGAGTTCGCCGGCCTTTACCTCCTGGCCGGGAACCACCAGTGGTTTCGCCACCATGTGGCAGTAGCGGGTGATGTAGCGGCCGGCGTGCAGGATGTCGACGAACCACCCGCACCCACCCTTTCCTGGCGATCCGTCAACGTCGCAGTCTCGGCGGCCGTTGCGGTCGGGATCGCAGCGGGCCACCAGCACCCGCCCGGTGGCGGCGGCGTGAATGGGTGTGCCCCTGCGGGCGGCAATGTCCACACCGTTGTGCCGCGGCCGGCTCGCGGTGCGGAAGCCGGATCCCACTCCACCCGGGATCGGCGCCGTCCAGCCCGACGCGGCGACCGTCTCGGCCGACGCCTGGTCGCAGATCGACCTGTTCCCGATCTGGACGGTGCGGGCCGCACCACCGGCGAGGACGTTGACTATCCGGCTCGCGATTTCCTCGTGTTTGGCGTAGGCGTCCGGGTAGGCGCTGATCTGTACCTTCTGCGCCGCCCGGGTCAGCGACAGTTGCTGCCAGTTGTCGACCTTCACCAACTTTTCGTAGAACTTGCGGGCCGCGTACTCGGGCGTCATTCGTTGTGCGACGCTGCCCCAGCCGGCCCGCTGCTGAAACAGGCCGACCGAGTCGTGGTCACGACCCACGCCCTCGTTGGGTATGTCACGGGAACCCACCACCGTGCTGTTGGCGAGGTTGCGCAGACCGGACTCCTGCATGGCGGTTGCGATTGCAATCACCCAGCCGCGAGGCGAAACCTTCATTTCCTGACCGACCTTGATGATGATCGCGGCGTTGCGGAGCTGGCTGTCGCCATACTGCGGCATGCGGGGCATGTCCCCGGTCATGTTGACCTTGTGGTCCTGCTGGCAGGTAATCTCGTTCGAGACGAGTGTCTCCGGTTCTCCGCCGAGATTCGTGAGGAAGAAGGCAGCGCTGCCGCCGCCGCAGCAGAGCAGGGTGAAGGTCGCGGTCAGCGCGGTGACCAGTGCGCCGATGCGGAGTCGGGGACGGGGCGGCTGTTCCACCCCCGATGGTTCGGTGTTCATGTCCGCTCCCAGTCCACCGCGTCTACCAACCAGCGCCCGTTCGGCGCGACCAGTTCAAGCCGGAGCCGGCCGCTCACCAGCGGCACGAAAACCTCCGCGAAAGCTTCCGTCCGGGGACGAAGCGTTACCGGCCCAATGACCTTCTCCGGCGGCACGCTGGCGGGATCAGCGCCATTCAGCTTGTCAATCAGCTCCGGTGTCGACAACGGGCGCAGGCTGGCTTGCCACTTCTCCGCAGTGCTGGCGGGGCCGCCGAGCCACGCTGTGGTGAACCTGCTCGCAATCTGCTCCGGAGTCAACTCGCCGGGCAAGGTTTTCGGCGACTGCGCCACAGGGCTAGCGATAACCCCGTCGTCGCCTTCCTCTGGGTTGACCGTAGTGATGGGCTGGCTAGGGAGACTGCTCAGTCCACTCGTGGGATCAGCGGGACCGGCGACCATTCGGGCGGACCCAATCACCGCGAACACCAGCACGGCGATCGTGATCGCGACGCCCAACCGGGACCGGAGGACTCGGGTGAACAGGGATTCGAGCGCCCGCCGCATCGCTGTCACCGGGCCTCGGTGCGCACCCTAGGCGCCGGCTTGGGCGCCGGCGCCCGCTCTGCGGAGCCAGGCCGGTAGACCACGAAGGAGGGCGACTCCTCCGGCACGTCCGGCTCGGTCCAGATGGCCGGCTGGCGGCGGGGACGGGGAGCCGGTGTCTTTCCAAGCGCACCTTGCTCCTTTTGGTCTGTCTCGTCGGCGCGCTCCCGACCGTCCGGGCGCTCCCGGAGCTCGCTGCTCGTTGACGAGTGGGACGGGTCCTCACCTCGGGCCTCGGGGCGCAGGGTGGCGGGTTCGAGGGCCAGGCCGCGCCGACGGGCGAGAGCAGGCTCGGCCGTGCCACCCGGCTCGGACACGTCGAGCCGAGCGGCGACCCGCATGTCCCGGAAGAAGCGGCGGTGCCACGAGCCGGCGGAGCTGACCGCCTCGCTGCTGTCTTTGCCGCCAAGCTGTGTGATCCGCCGGTACGGGCGCAGCAGCAGCCAGCCCACCACGCCACAGAGCCAGACGAGCACCACCTGGAGCCAACCCGGCAGGGTCGGCGTGCTCATGATCAGGTCGACGGCGAAGAGGTAGATCGCCGCGCCGGTCCCGAATATGGCGATGTTGAAAACGGCGGCGACAACGGCGTTGCCGAGTCGACGCAGGCCGGCACTGGCCGGTCGCAGCAGGCCGATGGTGCCGAGGATCGGTGCGGCGATGACAGCCCACCGGAAGATCAGGAAGCCGAGCAGCACCAGCAAGGACGCGGTCAGGTCGAACATCGCGAAGAGGAGGGCGGCCAGTACTGCGATGAAGCCGGAACCGATCCGATCCATATCCCGGGTTCCCTTAAGGTATTCGTAAGCCTCCTCGTCCTCTCTGCTGATCTGCTCGGCGACGCGTGCCCATTGCTGCTGCTTGGCTTTGATCGTCGCCGGGCGGGTCTCCGGGTTTTGCCGGAGTTTTTGTGTTTCCTCCCAGGACAGTGACTTGGCATCGTAGAGCGCCGGCCCGTACTTCTTAGCGGTTTCACTGTCCGCCGATCCGAGTACACCCCGCAACCAGTTTCGATAGAGCATCGACTCGGCAGCTGTATCGCTGGCACGGACCGCAGGGGGGCGATTGTCCTCGCACGCTTCCGGATTAGGGTCATCACACTGATCGGCAGGGGTGTCGCGGGCGGCGGGTCCGACAGCCTCATGGACTACCCCCAGTGAGGTGATGAGGGTTCCGTCGGCGATGTTCGCGGACTTGACCGGCCATGCGGCCAACGCCGTCACCGCTACCATCACCAGTAGGGCCCAACCAGCGGTGGTCATCGCGTTGCTCATGTCCGACTGGCGGGAGCGCCAAAGCAGGTACAGGCCGACGACGCAGAGCGTGACGATCCCGAAGACGCTGAACACCTTTTGATAGACGGCCTTGGTGGCCTTCTCCACCAGCGGATCGGCCCAGTTCCACATCGCGCGCGGGTCCCACGCCCGCTCGCGTAGGGCGTTGGAGGCGCCCACGATCGCGGTAGCAACCATGAACTCTCCATTGGCCACTGTGGTTGTGAACTTGTAGTCCGGATGCAGAATGGTAGAGGCGCAGCCCTCGTCGAGGTCGTAGGTGTTGAAGCTGTAGCCGGCATAGCCGTAGTCGCTGTACAGGCCCTTTGGTCCAGGAAATTTGGATGACTCGGGCCGGGAGGCGAACCAGCCGGCCAGCCCTGAGTCGGGTGCCGAGGGGACCGGTGCGTTACGGCATTTCACCTGGTCCTCGCTGACCTCTTGGAGTTTGAGTACGCAGGTGCGGAAGTCGGCCTGCCACTCCTTCGTGCTGCACAGCTCCGCCCTTGCCTGGGCCGGGGCGGCGACCGCCGGTGTCGCACCGAGCACCGGCCAGGCGATCGTGGCACCGGCGAGTACGCCGAGTGCGAGGAGGAGCGCCGTGATCTGTGCCCGGGCCCTCGCCATGTCACGCCTCCAGATCAGCCAGGACGGTCGGCAGTTGCCCGGCCGCCTGGGCGACCGTGGCGGGAGTGGTGTCCAGGTGTTCCAGCAGCCCATCCACGTACGACACGTCGACGCGGATCTTCTGCACGCGCCCGTCTACGTCGCGCATGACGAACTCGCGGAAGCCGAGCCGGGCTGCCGAGGCGGCGTCGACGGCGGAGAGGGAGGCGAGGGTCGCCTCGTACCCGTCGTCGACGGGCACCCGGAGCAGCCGCAGCGCCTCGGAGGCGATCTCGGTGTCTTCGGCGATCCGGCCGACGAAGACGGTGGAGACGAGGTTCTGCACGTCGAGGCCGAGAATGTCCTTCGGGTTCTGTGACGCGACCAGAGCGGCGAGGTTCCACTTACGGGAGTCACGGGCCAGGCGGACCAGGAATGACCGCCCGGAGCGCCAGCCTTCCATGAAATGCGCCTCGTCCAGGCCGACCAGCTTGCGTGACGACATCGAGCCGCCGTAGCAGCGGCGGACGGCGAGCCGGTGCGCGGTGTGCAGCATCGGCAGCGCGAGCGCCTCCTCGGCCGACCAGTACTCGCGTTCGATCTTGAGGTCGGGTAGCCGTAGGCCGGCCATGGTGATCACGGTGAGCGCGGCGTCGGCGCCGAGCAGACCTTCCGGCGGGCGGCCGAAGAAGAGCATCGCCAGCGGCATCTCGGCGGTGTCCAGCAGCAGGTTGGCCAGCTCTCGCCCGGCGTCGTCGTCCGTTCCCTGCAGGCAGGCGACGACGTCGTCCAGGGTGGAGGTCTCCTCCGCAGGCACCTGGCGTACTGCGTGCCGGAACAGCGTGGCGGTGGACGCCTCGCGGGCCACCTGCGGTGGCACCAGCATCATGCAGATGTCCTGCACCAGCATCCGGCGCTCGGCACGGGCGTTGGAGATCGCGATCTCGAACTCCCGGTCGCCCGCCGCCCCACTGCCGAACTCGCTGCGCAGCGGCGTCGGAATCAGCGAGTACGGCGCCAGTGTCCCGGGTTCGGAACCGGTCAGGTTCAGCACCCGCGAGTACGGCCGTAGCTCCGGCATGGCGCAGAGCCGGGCCAGCGGACCGGACGGGTCGAGCAGGGTCACCTGCACCCCCCGGCGGACCGCCAGGTAGCCGAGCGCGCCGAGCAGGGTCGACTTGCCGCCGCCCGGTTCGGCGACGAACACCGCGAGGCCGGAGCGTTCCCGCACCTCCATCGGGAAGTGCAGGTCGAGGAAGACCGGCCGGCGGCAGGTGCCGGCGGTCCGACCGATCAGGTCACCGCGGCGGTCGCCCACGGTGGACGCGGCCTGTGGCAGCGCCGCAGCGAGCAGGTTGACCGGCATTCGGCGGACGTACCCGGTGTTGGCGATCGGCTCGCCGGGGATGAACTCGCGGGCCAGCCAGTCCTGGTTCTTCGGGTGCTGGAGCGAGACGCGCAGCTCCCGGGAGTAGAGCTGGATGAGCCGACGAGCGCGTTCCAGGCACTCCTCCCTGGACCGCCCGCCGACCGCGATCCGGTGCCAGCCGTGGGCACGGGCGGAGTCCACCGGCAGGCCGGTGGTCATCTCGTCGCCGATGACCAGGGCGCGCTTGGCGAGCCGTTCCAGCTCCGGCGGCGCGTCGATGCCGTGCTCGGCGTAGTCGAGCTGCTGGGAGCGGATCATCCGCAGCCGGTGTTCGAGGTTACGGAACGAGTCGTTGGGGCCGAGGATGTCCACCCGGGTGGAGATCTCCATCGGCCACGGCAGCCGTTCGTGGAAGTGCAGCCAGGGCTCGTGCCGCTCGGGGATTTCCAGCGGCTCCATCCGGCCGACGGCGAGCACGGCGACGTGCCGCTCCTCGCCGGTCATCCGGTTGACCAGCTTCAGCGTCGAGCCGTAGGGGGTGCGGTAGCGCTCGACCTGTTCGGTGAGGGCCAGCAGGTCGCCCCGTTCCCACCGGCCGTTGGTGATCGGGGAGAGCGTCCCGGGTGGCGCCATGCAGAGCGCGACGGAGCGGTAGAGCAGCCATTCGAGCTCCTGTGCGGTGACCCGACGCCCGCGCATCCCGAACGCGCCGAGGACCTCGTCGAACTGCTCGACGGTGCGGCCCAGCTTGCGGCGTTCGCCGTCGGCGGTGCCCCGGCCGAGAACCCGCAGCAGCCGCTCGGTGAGCGAGTCGCCGAGCGACCGGCGGGCGAAGGTGACGCCCAGGTAGGTCTGCCCTTCGGCGTGGTTGACCGACATCAGGTGTCGTTGGGCGGCCACCAGGTGGTCGGCCCAGCCGGCGGTGCCCGGGACGTCGGGTAGCGGCGAGGTGGTGTGGGCGTCGATGGTGCGGGCCCACTCGTCGGCCGGGAAGGGCCGGGTGGTGCGGCGCAGGTGCAGGCGGAAACCGGCCAGGCCGGCGTACTGCTCGGAGATGGCAGAGAGCAGCGCCTCCCGTTCGGCGTCGGGGCGGAACGCCCAGCGCACCTCGGGCAGCCAGTACCAGGCGGTGACGGTGTTGGGGGTGAAGGTCAGATGCCCGGCGATCTCGGTGATCGCCAGGTCGATCGACGGATCCCGGTCCCCGAATCTGATCTTCGGTGGGCGTACCCGGACGGGTTTGGCCGGGGTGTCGCGTCGGCTCGCGGCGCGCTGGCGCGGCGGCGCCAGCTCCCGGGAGGTCCGCTCCGCCGGTGCCTGCGGGATCGCCTCGGTCAGCTCGCGCCGGCCGATCCCGGTCTCGGGGTGGCCGATCTCGGTGGCGGCCGGGGCGGCAGGCTCCGCCGAGTCCCGGATCGACTCAGCCTCCTCCGGCCACATCGGTGCCGCGGGCGTGGGGGGCGTCGGCGCGAGGGGCGCGGGCCGGACCGGGCCGGCGGGCTGGCGCGCCGCCCGGTCGGCAGCCTGGCGGCGGGCCCGTTCGGTGGCCTGGCGGCGGGCCCGTTCGGTGGCCTCGCGGCGGACCCGCTCGGCGGCCTCGCGAGCGGTGAGCGGTTCGCCGACGGGTTCGTTGGGCGCGCGCCGTGGTGACCGCTGCGGCGGAGTATCCACCGGACGGTCGGCCGGCGTCCCGACCTCGGTCGTCGGACGGACCGCCGGAAGCCGGTCGCCCGGCTGGTGCGGGACGCGGGTACGGCCCGGCTGACCGGCCGGGGATGCCGTCTCGATCGCGGGTGCCGGCGGCGCCGCCCCGATGGTGGGCGCGGGTGGTGCGACCGGCTGGTGCGGGATCGGCGGGTGTTCCCGGCCGGTGGGGCGGTGCGGCGGTGGCGCGGGGAGAGCGGCCGGTCGGGGTGCCGGTCGGGTCGCCGGGCCGGCGCCGCCGAAGAGGTCGAGGAAGGGCGAGTCGATGTCCGTGCCGTCTCCGGCCAGCATCGGGGTCGCCGGTTCGACCGGCGAAGTGTTCCGGCCGCCGGCCGGACGGGGTGCCTGGAAGACGCCGACGCCGCCGTTTCGGGCGCCGGTGGCCAGGGCGGGGTCGTACGCCTCCTCGTCCGGCAGCTCCTGCTGGGGGTAGTCGAGCGACCGCGCACGGTTACCGTGCGGGGTGTCGTGGCGTCCGGCCGGGAAACCCGGCGTGGAAGAGCGACTCATGCGACCGCCTCACCCGCGTGGTTCGACTGCCCGATAGGCGTGCTCCCGGTCATGCCAGCTCCTCCCGGATCCTGATCCGGCTGCCGACCAGGCGGGGGTCGCGTTGCTCGGCGGCCGGCTCCCGGGTGCGTCGCCAGTCGGTCAGCGCCGTGCGGATGACCATCCGCGCCGGCCGGTCCGGGTCGACGTACCGGAAGATGAACGAGGTGGTCACGATGGCGAGGGCGATCTCCCAGGCGGGGAAGAGCTCGACCTGCAGCGTGAACAGCCAGTGGATGAACATGTAGAGGGGCACGAGCAGCATGAACAGGCCGTACTGGGCGTACGGCAGATGGACGGGAAGGGTGTAGCCGGGCGGTCCGAGGTAAACCAGCCGGGCCCGGTAGATGTCGTCGTCGGTGCGCAGTCGCATGTGTGCCCTGCGCCTATTCGAAGATCAGGTCGATCAGGTAGTCGCCCACGAAGAAGAGTGTGGCCGCGCCGGCGATGAACGCCAGGCCGACGATCGCGATGGCGGAGCTCGTCAGCACCTTGGAGATCTCGCCCCGGCTGGCTCGACCGATGAAGATGACGCCGAGCACCGCGAGCAGGATCGGCGCGATCTTGCTGGCGAAGAAGGTGACGACGCCGTTGGTGTCGATGCCCTTGGGGGCGGGCTCGGCCAGTGGGGCCGACGCCAGGGTGTGCAGCACCTGCGCGACGCCGGACGACGCCGTCTCCATGAGGTCGAAGGCGATCACTGGAACCTCCCCATAACGCGGCCGGCGGAGCCGCGGCGGTGCGGTAGGCAAGCCTGGCGGGAACTGCTCACTGCGCACGGCGCTGGTGACGCTGTGCTGGTTGCCCACCACGGTGAGTGGCGAGCTTTGGGGGGATTCTTCCCGCTTCGGCCCTCCCTCCAGGCTTCGCCGTCTCGATGCTGGGCAATTCCACAGCGTACGGGCCGCCCCCCTTTGCGACAACCCGCGAAGAGTGGACCCGAAACGGCACGGACGACCGATCGTACACCTGTTCCAATAGGCACGTCAGCCACCGCTTCCGGTCGGTCCCTCGGGGCTCGCCGGCCGGCCCGGCGCGCCCGGTACTGTCTGGTCGTGACCGATCTGGTACCGGCCGGGGCCCCGGTGGTGATGGGCGTCCTCAACGTCACGCCCGACTCCTTCTCCGACGGTGGTCTCTACTCGAACCTCGA
The DNA here is from genome assembly GCF_004348675.1 of Micromonospora sp. KC606. Taxonomy (GTDB): domain Bacteria; phylum Actinomycetota; class Actinomycetes; order Mycobacteriales; family Micromonosporaceae; genus Micromonospora. The sequence continues at coordinate 22,039 of NZ_SMKN01000043.1, forward strand.
CGCCGCCGTCGCACACGGGGTGCGACTGCGGGCGGAGGGGGCGCGGCTGGTCGACGTCGGCGGCGAGTCCACCCGCCCGGGCGCCGACCGGGTCGACGCCGTCGTGGAGACGGCCCGGGTGGTCCCGGTCATCCGGGAGCTGGCCGCCGCGGGCGTCACGGTCAGCATCGACACCAGCCGCGCCTCGGTGGCCGAGGCGGCGCTCGCCGCCGGGGCCGCCGCGGTCAACGACGTCTCCGGCGGCCTGGCAGACCCGAACATGGCCCGCGTGGTCCGCGACGCCGGCTGCCCCTGGGTGCTCATGCACTGGCGCGGCCACTCGCGGGACATGCGCGACCTGGCCACCTACACCGACGTCGTCGCCGAGGTCCGGGCCGAGCTGGGCCGGCGGGTCGACGCGGCGCTCGCCGCCGGGGTCGCGGCGGACCGGATCATCGTCGACCCAGGACTCGGCTTCGCCAAGTCCGCCGCGCACAACTGGGAACTCAGCGCCCGCCTGCCCGAGCTCGTCGAGCTCGGTTTCCCGCTCCTGTTCGGAGCGAGCCGCAAGTCCTACCTGGGCCTGCTGCTCGCGGGCCCGGACGGCACCCCCCGCCCTACCGCCGGCCGGGAGGTGGCCACCGCCGCGACCAGCGTGCTCGCCGTCGCGGCGGGCGCCTGGGGGGTACGCGTGCACGACGTCCGGGGCACCGCCGACGCGCTCGCCGTCTGGACGGCCACCGGCCGCCCCCGACTGGCCCACGCGGTCGCGCCGGGACACGGAACGGGACACGCCGACGCGGACCGGGTCGCCGGCCGCGACGAGGGAGACAGATGATTGACCGGATCGAGCTGTCCGGGCTGCGGGCACGCGGCCGGCACGGCGTCTACGACTTCGAGCGTGCCCAGGGGCAGGACTTCGTCATCGACGCCGTGCTCGAACTCGACCTCGCCCCGGCCGCCCGCTCCGACGAGGTGACCGACACGGTGCACTACGGCGAGCTGGCCGAGCGGCTGGTCGCCGTGATCACCGGCGAGCCGGTCAACCTGATCGAGACCCTCGCCGACCGGCTGCTCGCGGTCTGCCTCGCCGAGCCCCGGGTGGCCGCCGCCACCGTCACCGTGCACAAGCCGGAGGCACCGATCCCACACGCCTTCGCCGACGTCGCCGTCACCATGCGGCGGGCCCGGTGACCCGGGCCGTGCTGTCGATCGGCAGCAACCTCGGTGACCGCCCGGCCCACCTGCGCACCGCCCTGGACACGCTCGGCGACACCGTACGGGTGGTCTCCGGGGTGTACGAGACCCCACCGTGGGGCGACGCGGACCAGCCCGCGTACCTCAACGCGGCGGTGCTGGTGGTGGACTCGGCGGCGACCGCTCGGGACTGGTTGGCGCGGGCCCGGGCCGCCGAGGCGGCGGCCGGTCGGAACCGCGACCCGCGGCGCCGGTTCGGGCCGCGCACCCTGGACGTCGACGTCGTCGCCGTCTGGGACGACGCCGGCCAACCGGTGCTCAGCGACGACCCCGAACTGACCCTTCCGCACCCCCGCGCCCACCTGCGGGCCTTCGTGCTCCGGCCGTGGATCGACATCGAACCGCACGGCCGGTTGCCCGGACACGGCTGGCTCACCGACCTGCTCAACGCCGAACCGCTCGCCGGTGACGCCCTGGAACTCAGCCCTCGTCCGGAACTGGCGTTAGAGTCGGACACATGACCCAGGCGCAGACCCCGCGTGGGGGCGACCCCGACCGCTTCCGGATGGGTCCCACCCGGATCTCCACCCTGGTGGTGGCCGCGCTCGCCGCCGCGGCCGTCGCCTGGCTGCTGATCAGCGCCTTCTACGGTGACCTCGGGTCGGGCCTGCCCTGGCTGCCGGTGGTCACCCTGGCCGCCCTCGCGGTGCTGGAGGCGTACGCGGCGGTCAACACCCGCAGCCGGATCGAGCGCCGGCCCGGGCGGGAGCCGGTCAACCCGCTGCTGGTCGCCCGGTTCGTGGTGCTGGCCAAGGCGTCCGCGCTGGCCGGGGCCATCTTCGCCGGCTTCTACGCCGGCCTCACCGGCTGGCTTCTCATCGAGGACACCAACGCCGCCGTCAACGATCGGCCCGCCGCCGGCGCCGGGTTGCTCGCCGCGTTCGCCCTGGTCGCCGCGGCGCTCTGGCTGGAACGCGCCTGCCGGGTGCCCGAGCAGGAGGACGACGAGGACCGGGAGCCCGGCGACCGGCACAGCCGGCCGCCCCACCGCTGATCAGCGGGTTACGCGGGGCCGCACGCGCAGGTACCGTCCCTGGCGACCGAAGAGCACGCGGCCGTCAGCGAGGACGGCCGGCGGGGGGAGGTGCGCGGTATGGCGTACGACGAGCCGGGTCAGGTTCCCGCGACGGAGCCGCCAGGCGTGCCCGCCATGAGCCCGGGCACCGTCGACGATCCCGCCCAGGGTGGACCGGGCCGGGACCGGATCGGTGTGCACCTGGTCTGGGAGGCGCTGCTCCTGGCCGGACTGGCCACGCTCGTCGTGCTGCTCGCGCAGGCCGACGCCGACGCGCTGCGCGGTGACCGCCTGCGCACCCTCCTCGTCGACGCGGTCGCCCTCGGCCTGCTCGCTCTCGCCGCCGGGCTGAGCCTGCGGACCGCGGCGGTCAACCTGGCCGTCGGCCCGGTGGCGGTGGCCGCGGCGCTGCACTTCGCCGAGCAGGGCGACCGAGGGCTGCGGGAGTCGCTCGTGCCGGCCCTTGTGGTCGCCGCGCTCGGTGGGCTCGCCCTGGCCCTCGCCGTGGTGGTGCTGCACGTGCCCGGCTGGGCGGCGAGCCTCGCCGCCGCGGCGGCGGTGGTCGTCTGGATCGAGCGGCGAATCGCGCCGGTGACGGTGCAGGGCGACCACGACGTACGCCGGGTCGCGTTCCACCTCTTCGCCGGCTTCGCGGCCGTCGCGGTGCTGGGTGGGCTCTTCACCACGATCCGGGCGGTGCGCCGGACTGTGGGCCGGTTCCGGCCGGTGGCCGACCCGGCCCGCCGCCGCGGCGTGCTGGCGGCCCTGGTCACCGTGACGGCGCTGGTCGGCTCCACCCTGCTCGCCCTGCTGGCCGGGGTGTTGGTAGCCGCGAGCGGGACCGCGCCCGTCGTGCCTGAGGCGGGGCTGGACGGGACGGTGCTGGCCGTCGGGGTGGCGCTGCTCGGCGGCACCAGCGCGTACGGCCGGCGCGGCGGGATCCTCGGCACCCTGCTCGCGGTGAGCGTGGTCGTCGTCGCCCTCGCCCTGGCGGCCGCGGAGGGCCGGCCCCTGGACCGGTGGGCCGTCGGCGCGGCGGCACTGGCTGTCGGGCTGGTGGTGACCCGGTTGGTCGAGACGTTCGGCCGGCCCCGCCCGGCGGCCGGGCAGGCGGCCGAACTCGCCCCGGTCGCCGACGGCACGATCAGCTCCGGGTGGTCGCTGGCCCGCCCGGGCCGGACCGACTCCTGGACGCCTGCGCTGCCGACCCCGACGACCGACGCGCCGCGGGACCCCTGGGACTCCCCCCACTGGGAGACCGGGCCGAGCCGATGGGACGACCGCGACCGGTAGCGAGGCCGGTCGGCCGCGTCCGACGGGCCGGATCTGATCTCGCCGGTTAGGCTCGCGGACATGACCGAGACTCCTTCCACCGGCGCCGGCCGCGCCTTCGACGAGCTCGACGCGCTCTCCACGGAGGAGCTGCGGGAACAGGCGTTCGCGCTGGCCCGGGCGCGACGCGACGTGGGTTTCTTCTGGTCGGTGTTGCGGCACCTGCCCGACGCGGACGAGGCCGCCGCCCTGGACGGGGCACCGAACTCGGTCGGTCCGACCATCGACGAGGCCGCCGCGCTGTGGCGGGAACTGACCGGGCACGGCTACGAGGAGTCGGCGCCGCTGCTGCGCGCCGCGTTCATCGACTACCTGATGAAGCACTGACCGGTCGCGCCGCCGGTTGGCGGAGGTTTGCCCGCCGGGGTGGCCCGGGAACTTCCGGCCGCATGGCCGTCACCAACCCTTCCCGCACCGCCAGCGGGTACGGCACCGCCACCGGCACCGGGGCCCTCGCCGCGCTCATCCTGGTCGGGGTCTGCGGCAGCCCCTGGTACGTCGACTGGGCCGAGACCAGCACCGACCCCGGTTCAGCCGGTGGCTGGTTCCTGCGGCTGCTGGCCTGGCCGGCCTGGCGGCTGGAGTCCGTCGAACCGGGTCAGGGCGTGCTCGCCACCGACCTGCGGGCCATCCTGCTGGTGGTCTTCGCGGCGGCCTTCCTCTACCTGTTGCCCACCTCGCAGGTGGCCCGGGTGCAGGGCTCGCTCAGCCAGTTCCTCTCCGGCTGGGCCGCGTACGTCCTCGCCTGCGCGGTGGGCACGCTGCTGGCGGCGCTGCTGACCTCCGGCGGGACGCTGCTCGCCGACTTCCAGACCACGGGGACGGGTGCCACGTACGGCTTCTTCGCCGGCTGGATCGTCGGCCTGGCCAGCCTCGGCGGCCGGGCCTGACCGTCGGGCGCCGGCCGGACGTCCCACCCTCACCCGCAGGCCCGACCCAGCTCCAGCACCCTGCTCCGGTCGAGCACGCCGACCGGTTCACCGTCCTCGGTCAGCAGGACCGCCTCCGCGCCGGCCGTCAGCATCGCGGCCAGCGCGTCGTACGCGGAGCCGCCCAACTCCAACGTGGGCAGACCCGCGTCGGCGGCTGGCGGGGCGAGCACCGCGCGGGTGACCGGGGTGACGGCCAGCCGCCGGACACCCCGGTCAGCGCCGACGAACTGCCGAACGAACGCCGAGGCGGGCGCGCCGAGCAGTGCGGCGGGGGTGTCGTACTGCTCCAGCTGGCCGCCCTCGGAGAGCACCGCGATCCGGTCGCCGAGCCGGACCGCCTCGTCCAGATCATGGGTGACCAGCAGGACGGTTTTGTGGAGCTCGGCCTGCAGTCGGAGAAACTCCTGCTGCAACCGGCCCCGCGCGATCGGGTCGACGGCCGAGAACGGCTCGTCCATCAGCAGCACCACCGGGTCGGCGGCGAGTGCCCGGGCCACTCCGACCCGCTGCCGCTGGCCGCCGGAGAGCTCGTGCGGGTAGCGGCGGCCGAACTGGGCCGGGTCCAGCCCGACCAGCTCCAGCAACTCGCCGGTCCGACGCCGGATCCGCTCCTTCGGCCAGCCGAGCAGCCGGGGCACGGTGCCCACGTTGGTGTCGACCGTCTGGTGCGGGAAAAGACCCACGTTCTGGATGACGTAGCCGATGCGGCGGCGCAGCCGCACCGGGTCGACGCGGGTGATGTCCTCGTCGTCGAGGAGAACCCGCCCGCCGGTCGGCTCGACGAGCCGGTTGACCATGCGCAGCACGGTGGACTTGCCGCAGCCGGACGGGCCGATCAGCACCACCAGTTCGCCGGCCACGACCTCCAGGCTCAGTTCCCGGACAGCCTCGGTGCCGTCCGGATAGCGCTTCCCGACCCCGTCGAGTGTGATCGAGGCCGCGCCGTGCCCGGCGTCGGTGGTGCCGCCCGAGGTACCGTCCACCTGTGTCCCTCCCCCTGAGCTACCGGGCCGAAGCAGGCAACCCCTGGTTCTCCTGGCAGTACGTGCGGGACAACTCTGACACGATCCTCGCGGCGCTGCGGGAGCACGTCTCGCTGACCGGTTGGGCGGTCCTGATCGCCGCCCTGGTGGCGTTGCCCCTGGCGGTGGCCGCGTACTGGTACCGGGCCCTCGCCGCACCGATCATCGGCCTCACCGGGGTGCTCTACACGGTCCCGTCGCTGGCCCTGTTCGCCTTCCTCGCTCCCTACCTGGGCATCGGCGCGGTCACCGTGCTGACCGTGGTGGTGTTGTACGCGCTGCTGGTGATCGTCCGGAACGCGGTGGCGGGGCTGCACCAGGTGCCGCCCGAGGTGCGCGACGCGGCCGAGGGGATGGGGTACGGCCGGTGGGCACGGCTGTTCCGGGTGGACCTGCCGCTGGCCCTGCCCGGCATTCTCACCGGCGTACGCCTCGCCACGGTCTCCACGGTCGCCCTCGTCACCGTCGGCGTGGTGCTCGGCCGGGGTGGCCTGGGGCAGCTGATCTTCGCCGGCTTCCAGAACAACTTCTACCGGGCACAGATCATGACCGGCACGTTGTTGTGCGTGCTGCTCGCCCTGGTGCTGGACCTGCTCCTCGCCGGGGTGGGCCGGCTGCTGACGCCGTGGCTGCGGGGCCGGGCGTGAATCCGGTGCGGCAGGCCGTGGTCTGGCTCAACGATCCGCTGAACTGGACCAACCCGGGTGGCGTCCTGGACCGGCTCGGGGAGCATCTGACCATGTCCGCCGCCGCGGTGCTGCTCGGCTGCCTGGTGGCGTGGCCGTTCGGGCTCTGGCTCGGGCACACCGGTCGCGGCGGCGGCCCAATCCTGCTGATCTCCAACATCACGCTCTCGATCCCCACCCTGGCGTTGCTGACCATCCTGCCGCTGACCTTCCTCGGTTTCGGCCGGCCGGCGGTGGTGGTGGCGCTGGCGGTCTTCGCGGTGCCGCCGCTGCTGGCCAACGCCTACACCGGGGTGCGGCAGGCCGACCCGGAGGCCCGGGACGCGGCCCGGGGAATGGGGCTCTCCGGCGGGCAGGTGCTGCGCCGGGTCGAGCTGCCGCTCGCCGTGCCGTACCTCGCGGCCGGCTTCCGGACGGCGGCGGTGCAGGTTGTGGCCACCGCCGCGCTCGCGTCCTTTGTCAACGGCGGCGGGCTGGGTCAGATCATCCGGGCCGGGTTCGGGCTGGACATAGCCGCCGGCGGTGGCCAGATCATCGCCGGTGGCGTCCTGGTCGCCGGGCTGGCCCTGTTGGTCGAGGGTGCCCTCGCGCTGGTCGAGCGGGCGGTCACCCCGCGACCGTTGCGCCGGGACCGACGGGTGGCGATCCGGCGGGCCGTGGACGCCACGGCCGGGAGTTGAGCGGCACCGTCCGATCCGGTCACGAAATCCCGTTCAGAGTTTGTCGGTCCGGCCGAGAGGATAGTGGCTGGAGTCGCGGGCGACCGTCCAGATCGCCTGTCGGACGCGCGGCCGGCCCGCGGGGGGCCGCGCCGGGACACGGAAGGCGGGCAACACATGCACGTACGTACACGGGTGGCGGTCGGCGCGGTCGGGGCGCTCACCGTGGCGGGGCTGCTCACCGGTTGCGGGGGCGCCGGCTCGTCCGGCACGGCGGCGCCGGAGTCGGGCGCCGGCGGCGCGGGGTGTGCCCCGGTCGCCGGTGACCAGCTCGTCGTCCTGACCGACGACAAGAAGTTGCAGAACACCGACAACGTCATCCCGGCGGTCAACGCCGACGTGGCAGCCCCACCGCTGATCGCCGCGCTGGACAAGGTCTCCGCCGCGCTGGACACGCCGAAGCTGATCGCGCTCAACAAGGCCGTCGACGTCGATCGGAAGACCCCACAGGTCGCCGCCGAGGAGTTCGCCGCGACCAGCGGCCTCACCACCGGCATCGCCAAGGGCCCCGGCGGGCAGATCGTGGTCGGCGCCGGCAACTTCTCCGAGAGCCAGACCCTCGCCGAGCTCTACGACATCGCCCTCACCGCCGCCGGGTACCGGGTGAAGGTGCAGACCATCGGCAACCGTGAGCTGTACGAGCCGGCACTGGAGAAGGGCGAGATCCAGGTCGTCCCCGAGTACGCGGCGACCATGGCCGAGTTCCTCAACACCAAGACCAACGGGCCGAATGCCACCCCCGTCTCCTCCCCCGACCTGGACAGCACCGCCGCCGCGCTGAAGACCGCCGGGGACAGGTACGGCATCGCCTTCGGCACCCCGTCGCAGGCACAGAACCAGAACGCTTTCGCCGTCACGAAGGCGTTCGCCGACAGGTACGGCGTGCGGACCCTCTCGGACCTGGCCGCCAGGTGCTCCGGCCGGACGACCGTGCTGGCCGGGCCGCCGGAGTGCCCGCAGCGCCCGAAGTGCCAGGCGGGCCTGGTGCAGGTCTACGACTTCCACGCCGGTTCGTTCAGCTCTCTGGACACCGGTGGTGCGCAGACCAAGAACGCGCTGAGGAGCGGCAACGCCAGCGTCGGGCTGGTCTTCTCCTCCGACGGCGCGCTGAGCACCAGCTGACGGTCTCCCGGGCGTGGGCCGCGCGCCCGCCCACGCCCGACGGCCCCGTTGCCCGCCAGGCCCGCGTCGGTGCGGTCGACGGCCCGATCCGGGTGCAGGCCGTTCCCACCACGGACATCTGTCGGTAGGCTCCGAAGCCATGCCCGCCCCGGCCCTCATCAACCAGCGCCATCCCCAGCTGTTGAACGTCCTGTTCTGGATCGGGGTGGCGATCGCGCCGGTCGCGGCACTGATCCTGCTGGTCGCCGACGGCAACGGTCCACTGCGGTTCGCCGCCGTGCTGGCGATCATGGCGGTGGTCCTGATCGGCCTGTCGATCGCGCTGCGGGGCGACTCGGGCGGCCAGGCGCACGGTGCTGAACTTCTCGACGAGCTGGAACAGTTGCGCCGGGAACTGCGCTCCGAGATCGTGGCCGCCGCCCAGCGTGGCAACCAGGCGCTCGACCAGGCGCAGCGGGTGGAGAACCAGGTCAACGCGATGCGCCGACGTCTCGACGCCGCCGCGGCGGGCATCGCCGCCGCCGCCGGGCTGACCGGGCTGGAGGAACCGGCCGGGACGGGTCGGGCGCGGGTGCCGGCGCCGGAGCCCCATGACGACCCGCAGGGTGGGCGACGGCGAGCGGTGGAGGAGCCCGCGACCTGGAACCGGTCGGCGGTCGACCGCGACGACGAGCCGACCGGCAGCCGGTACGGCGCCGAGCGTCCCGCCACCGGCCAGGCCGGCGGGTACGGCGTCGTTCCGGGCCAGGACAGCGGCGGGCCCGACTACGGGCCCGACTACGGGGCCGACCGAGCCGCGGCCGGGGCGTCCGTCGGGGTGTACGGGGCGGCCCGCCCGGTGCCCGAGCCGCAGGGCCGTCCGGTGCTGCGGCACACCGAGACGGTGCACGTGACGACCCGGCACACGGTGGTCGACGGCGCCGATCCCGGGGTGGCGGGCGGCTACGGTGGTTATTCGGGCGGGTGGTCTTCCGGCGCGGAGGAGCCGTCCTGGAACGTCGGGCAACCGGAGGGTTCCCGGGCTGACCAGCGCGACGACCGGGGTTGGTCCGCTC
>NZ_SMKN01000427.1 GCF_004348675.1 Micromonospora sp. KC606
CCCCAACAGGACACAACCCCCCATGAACATCGACCACGTAAACCCGCGTATTCGCCATCGGGCGACCAATGGGGACGGTCGCACGGCTGAAGGATGCCGGGGAGATCCACCCTGTGGCGCAAACAGTGCTCTCGGTCGGTCCGTAAGCATTGATGACGTTCGGTCCGGAAGGCAGGGCTTGTATCAGAGACGGGCTGGATGCCTCACCCGCTAGGACAAGTGTCTGAATGCCGGTCAATTCCTCCAGATTGGGTTGCCCGTGAAGCAGGGCCGGCGGCAAGGTCACGTGACTGATTGCCTGGTCCGCGATGTATTTCCCCAGCAGGACGAAGTCAAGCGACACCGAACGTGCTGGTAGACAAAGCGCTGCACCACAACACAGCGCCATCACGACCTCAGAAATGCAGGCGTCAAAGCTGAAGGACGCGAACTGCATGACACGGCTACGAGAACTGACATCAAAGAATCTGATCTGAGCCTGGGCCAGATTGACAAGCCCGTGGTGTTCGATCATGACGCCTTTGGGTGTTCCGGTTGAGCCGGAGGTGTAGATGACGTAGGCCAGATGCGTGGAGGTCAGCCCGAGCGCGGAGCGGACCGGGTTGGCCTCCGACCCGCCGTCCCGCTC
>NZ_SMKN01000044.1 GCF_004348675.1 Micromonospora sp. KC606
GGCCGGGGTCAGCGGGCCGGGCGGCGCAGGCGGAGCGCCTGGACGAGGTAGTCGAAGCCGGTGACCACCGTGACGACGACGGCCGCAGCCATGATCCACGGGCCCACGGCGGCGAGGGCGGCCGGCATGGGCCAGAGGTACCAGGTGATGGCGAGGATCTGCAGTGCGGTCTTGGCCTTGCCACCCCGACTGGCCGCGATCACGCCGTGCCGGATCACCCAGAACCGCAGCGCGGTGATGCCCGTCTCCCGGGCCAGGATCACCACGGTCACCCACCAGGGCAGGCCGTCGTACCAGGAGAGCAACACCAGGGCGGCGCCGGTGAGCGCCTTGTCGGCGATCGGGTCGGCCACCTTGCCGACGGAGGTGACCAGGCCGAACCGGCGGGCGATCCACCCGTCGACCAGATCGGTAGCCGACGCGACCACGAAGACCAGGCAGGCGACCATCCGCCAGCCGGCGTGCGTCATCCCCGACCCGACGACCGACACCGCGAAGACCGGCACCAGCAACAGCCGCAGCAGGGTCAGCCCGTTCGCCGCGTTGAGCACCGGCACCCGGGCGGCCACCGACGCCGACTCCGTCGCGCCGGTCACGGCCGGGTCCCGCCGTGGCGTCCCTGGCACCGCACCACGTGGCTCCCCCGCTTTCTCCGGGCCCGCCGTCACCGTTCCGCGCCGGGCGCCGCCGAGATCATCTCATTTGGTACGGCGATCAGGTCGACACCCTCGGTCGCGGTCACCGTGGCGCGCACCAGGTCGCCGGGGCGCAGCGCGGCCAGGTCGACCCCGCCGCCGGACGGGGCGACCAGGGTGGTGGAGCCGTCGACCTCGGGCGCCTGGTGGGCCGCCCGCCCTTCGATGACGCCGTCGGCCACCGAATCGACCAGCACCTCGACGCACGAGCCCAGCCGCTCCTCGGCCCGCTGCGAGCAGAGCTCGTCGGCGAGCGCGGCGAGCCGGTCGTACCGGCGCCGGACGGTGGCGGCGGACACCTTGCCGGGCAGGCCGGCGGCCTCGGTGCCGTCCTCGTCGCTGTAGTCGAACACGCCGATCGCGTCGAGCCGCGCCTCGGTGAGGAAACGGACCAGCTCCTGGTAGTCGGCACGGGTCTCGCCGGGAAAACCGACGATGAAGTTGCTCCGCGCGCCGGCCTCGGGGGCCAGGGCGCGGGCGGAGGCCAGCAACTCCAGGAAACGCTCGGTGGAGCCGAAGCGGCGCATCCGGCGCAGCACCGGTTCGCTGGAGTGCTGGAACGACAGGTCGAAGTACGCGGCCACCCCGGGTGTGGTGGCGATCGCCTCGACCAGGCCGGGCCGGGTCTCGGCGGGCTGGAGGTAGCTCGCCCGGACCCGGACGATGCCGTCGATCGCGGCGAGCTGCGGCAGCAGCTTCTCCAGCGCCCGGGGGTCGCCCAGGTCCTTGCCGTACGAGGTGGAGTTCTCGCTGACCAGCACCAACTCCCGCACGCCGGTCTTGGCCAGCCACTCCGCCTCGGCGAGCAGCTCGTCGGGGGTACGCGAGACGAACGCGCCGCGGAAGGCGGGGATGGCGCAGAACGCGCAGCGGCGGTCGCAGCCGCTGGCCAGCTTGAGCGAGGCGACCGGGCCGGTGTCGAGCCGGCGGCGTAGCACCGGACGCAGGTGGGCCGGCGTGTGCTCGTCGGTTTCGACGGTCGCCCGGGCTCGGGTGCCGTGGCCGGGCAGCGACACCGCCGCGTCCCGCCGCTTGACCGGGGTCAGCGGCAGCAGCTCACGGCGGTCGCGCGGGGCGTGCGCGTCGATCGACTCACCGGCGACGACGGCCTCCAGCCGGGCGGCGATGTCCGGGTAGTCGTCGAAACTCAGCACCGCCTGCGCCTCGGGGAGGCTGTCGGCGAGTTCCCGCCCGTACCGCTCGGCCATGCAGCCGGCGGCGACCACCTTCGCCCCGGTGTCGGCGGCGGCGAGCAACGTCTGGATGGAGTCCTGCTTGGCCTTCTCCACGAAACCGCAGGTGTTGACGACCACCACGTCGGCGCCCTCGCCGTCGGTGGTGACCTGCCAGCCGTCGGCGTGCAGCCGGGCGGCCAGCTCCTCCGAGTCGACCTCGTTGCGGGCGCAGCCCAGGGTCAGCAGGGCGACGCGGCGGCCGTCGGCGGCGGACGACTTCTCCAGGTCGTGGCGCGGCGACAGACGCGCCGAGCTGGAGTTGTCGGACGACTTCTCCAGGTCGCGGCGCGGCGACAGACGCGCCGAGCTGGAGTTGTCGGAAGGGGAGGTGGCAGACACCATCCGAGGGTACCGGGCGATCCGGCCCGCCCCGGCGTCGGCGGGCCGTCCCGGCACCGGCCGGCCCACGCGGGCCCCTGCCGGGCCGGTAGGCCGGCGAGGAACCGACTGCGGCAGAACGCGGCGTCCGGCCTGCCCGGACAGCGCAACCTGCCGCAGGCGGCAGCCGACGGGCGGCAGCCGACGGGCGGCAGCCGACGGGCGGTGGCGGTTGGTGGGCACTGCCTGCGGCAAACGCGGTGTCCGGCCTACCGGTTGGGGGCGACATGCCGCAGCCGGCGGTCGTCCCCGTCCGCCGGTCCGGGTCAGACCGTGGCCGCGCCGGGCCAGACCGTGGCCGCGCCGGGCCAGACCGTGGCCGCGCCGGGCCAGACCGTGGCCGCGCCAGTCCGGACCAGCTGGTTGAGCAGGAACACCTCGGTGCCGGCCAGCCCGGTCGAGCAGTAGACCGAGATCTGGTCCGCGCCGGTCCGACCGGGAACCGTGCCGGCCAGCACCGCGCCCAGGTCGCGCAGCCGTTCCGCGTACGGCTCGACGGCGGCGAGCATCGGCGGGACGTACGCGGTGGCCTGCGCCGGCGAGTCGGTGACCAGCACGTCGGCGCGCTCCAGCAGGTCGGTGCCGAACTCGTGCCGGTCGACCTGCTTGAAACCGACGGCGTTGACGTGGGCGCCCGGGGCGAGATCGGCGGCGTCCAGCACCGGTGTGACGCTGGTGGTGGCGAGTACCACGATCTCCCGCTGGGCGACCGCCTGCCGGGCGGTGTCCACGGCCCGGGCCGGCACGCCCAGCTCGGCGCGGACCCGGGCCGCGAACGCCTCGCGCCGGGCCGTCGATCGGCTGTGCACGGTCACCTCGCGCAGCGGGCGTACCGCCGCGGCGGCCCAGACCTGCGTCCAGGCCTGCCGACCGGAGCCGACCACGCCCAGGGTGGTCGCGTCGGGGCGGGCCACGGCGTCGACGGCCACGCCGCCGAGTCCTCCGGTACGCCGCGACCCCAGCTCCTCGCCGACCGCGATCGCCCGCACCGCCCCGCTACGCCCGTCGTGCAGCACCACGAGCTGCTCGGGCTCCGGCAGGCCCAGGGTGTCGTACGAGCGAAAGCCGTACCACTCGCCGGTGAGGTGGCCGGCGGTGAGCACCATCCGGCCGCCGGTGAGCCGGGCGGACGCCCGGGGTGGTGCGACGAGCCGGCCGGCGTGGGCGGCCAGCAGCGCCTCCCGCATCGCCGTGACGGTGGCGGCGGCGTCGAGCGCGGCGGCGACCTCCCGGTCGGTGACAAGCACGGTCATGCGACCAGCATGCAACTTTAAGTTAGCTTCAACTCAAATCGATGGTGAGGGACGTCACGGGCGGAGTCCCGCCGGCAGTGCTAGCGTCGGGCCCTCGGTTGACCTCGGCCGCCTCGGTGGCCCCGTCCACCCCAAGAGTCCCACTGACCAGGCTGCTCCGGCCGCCCCCATCGAGCGATGGGCGTGCCCGGTCAGACAAGACGCCCCCCGCGACCCGCGCCCGACTCGTCCCCGGCCCACAGCCCGGGGCCGACCCCGAGGTGATCTGCATGGCCTGGATCGTGCTGGTGGTCTCCGGAATGCTGGAGACCGCGTGGGCGGTCGCCCTCGACCGCAGCGCCGGCCTCACCCGACCACTTCCCTCGATCGTCTTCGCGGTGACGCTGGTGACCAGCATGGCCGGTCTGGCGTACGCCCTGCGCGAGATCCCGGTCGGCACCGGGTACGCGGTCTGGGTCGGCATCGGCGCGGTCGGCACCGCACTGGTCGGCATGGTGGCCCTCGGCGAGCCCGCCAACCTGCCCCGCGTCCTCTGTCTGTTGCTGGTGGTGGCCGGCGTCGTCGGCCTCAAGGTCTTCCACTGACAGCCCCGAGCCCTTGAGCTTCCGAGCTTCCGAGCCGTACTTGTACTCAGGTGCTGCAGTCACGCAATGCCTCCTCCCCTGCAAGCACAAGGTGCCGCCGACTGGGCGAAAACGCTGAACAAACGACAAGGGTCCTATTCCGCCAACCCTCGCAGGGGACAGGTGAATGCGTACTCCCAGGCCCGAACGGGTAGGGACCAGGCGACCGCAGGACTCAGGCACTCATCACGGAGGACGTCATGGCCGACATGCACGCGACCGCCCGCCCGCGCAGCAACGCCGCCCGGATTTGCACGATCCTGGCCTTCGTCTTCGCCGTCGTCGCGATCTTCGTGGCGCCGGTGCTCTTCGGCATCGCCGGCCTGGCCCTCGGAATCGTCGGCGCCGTTCTCGGCGACAAGCCGCTCGGCTGGTACGCCGCCGCCGCGAGCGTCGTCGGCGCGGTGATCGGTGTCGCGCTCGCCGCCGCCCTGGTCAACTGACCACCTGCGGACCAACACCGCGAAAGGCCCGCCGAGCGGCGGGCCTTTCCTCGTCTCCCACCGCCGCACCGCGGACCGGTCGGACGGCGGCGACCAGGTCACTCCCCGCCGCCGCCGCGCAGGCCGACCAGCACCTCCTCCAGCTCGTCCGGCTTGACCAGTACGTCCCGGGCCTTGGAGCCCTCGGACGGGCCGACCACCCCCCGGGTCTCCATCAGGTCCATCAGCCGGCCCGCCTTGGCGAAGCCGACCCGCAGCTTGCGCTGCAGCATCGAGGTGGAGCCGAACTGCGAGGTGACCACCAGCTCCACCGCCTGCACCAGCAGGTCCAGGTCGTCGCCGATGTCCTCGTCGACCTTCTTCTTGCTGTCCTGTGCCGGGGCGAGCACATCCGGGCGGAACTCCGGCTCGCGCTGGTCCTTGCAGAACTTGACCACGTCGGCGATCTCACGCTCGGTGACCCAGGCGCCCTGGATCCGGATCGGCTTCGACGCGCCCATCGGCAGGAACAGACCATCGCCCCGGCCGAGCAGCTTCTCCGCGCCCGGCTGGTCCAGGATGACCCGCGAATCGGCCAGCGATGAGGTGGCGAACGCCAGCCGGGACGGCACGTTCGCCTTGATCAGGCCGGTGACCACGTCCACCGAGGGCCGCTGGGTGGCCAGCACCAGGTGGATGCCGGCGGCCCGGGCGAGCTGGGTGATCCGGACGACCGAGTCCTCCACGTCGCGCGGGGCGACCATCATCAGGTCGGCCAGCTCGTCCACGATCACCAGAAGGTACGGGTACGGGCGCATCTCCCGCTCGCTGCCCGCCGGAGCCTTGATCTCGCCGTTACGCACCTTGCGGTTGAAGTCGTCGATGTGCCGGACCCCGTTGGCGGCGAGGTCGTCGTAGCGCATGTCCATCTCGCGCACGACCCACTCCAGCGAGTCAGCCGCCTTCTTCGCGTTCGTCACGATCGGCGTGACCAGGTGCGGGATGCCCTCGTAGCCGGTCATCTCGACGCGCTTCGGGTCGATCAGCAGCAGCCGCACCTCGTCCGGCGTCGCCCGGGTCAGAATCGACACCAGCAGACTGTTGAGGCAGCTCGACTTGCCGGCACCGGTCGCCCCCGCGATCAGGATGTGCGGCATCTTGGCCAGATTGGCCACCACGTAGCCGCCCTCGATGTCCTTGCCGAGCGCCACCACCATCGGATGGTGGTGGCTGGTGGCGGCCCGGGAACGCAACACGTCACCGAGGGCGACGTTCTCCGGGTCGGTGTTCGGGATCTCCACACCGACCGCGCTCTTGCCCGGAATCGGGCTGAGGATGCGCACGTCGGGGGACTTCACCGAGTACGCGATGTTGCGGGACAGCTGGGTGATCCGCTCGACCTTGACGCCCGAGCCGAGCTCCACCTCGTAGCGGGTGACCGTCGGGCCCCGGGTGAATCCGGTGACCTCGGCGTCCACCCCGAACTGGTCGAACACCCCGGTCAACGCGGCGATCACCTCGTCGTTGGCCTTGCTGCGGGTCTTCGGCGCGGCACCGCCGCTGAGCATGTTGGCCGGCGGGAGGGTGTAGCCCCCGTCCATCGCGGTCAGCGCCAGCTGCTCGGCCCGGGTCGGCGGGGGCGAGTGCTCCGGCGGCTCCACCGGCCGACGGCTGGCGGGCGCCTTCGCCGGCGGCTTGCGGGGCAGCACCAGGGTGTCCTGGAGGTCCACCGCGTCGGGTTCGTCGTCCAGAGCGTCCGGATCCAGCGGCGGCAGGGCCTTCTTCCGGGGCCGGCGGCGGGCCGGCTTCTCCACCACCGCCTCCGCCTCGTCGGTCTCGGGCGGCGCGACGAGAGTGCCGGCGAGCAGACCGAGCCGCTCCGGAATCTTGTTGATCGGGGTCGCGGTGACCACCAGCAGGCCGAAGAGGAGCAGCAGGATCAGCAGCGGCACCGCCACCCAGGCGGTGACGGCCGCCTTCAACACGTCGCCCACGCCGGCCCCGACCAGCCCGCCCGCGAAGTCGCGTTGCGTCCCGTCGACCGGGGCCTGCCCGATGTGCAGCATGGCCGCGGTGGCGACCAGCATCGAACCCCAGCCGACCAGGCCGCGCCCGCGGTGCGCCGGGTCGGACGGGGTACGCATCATCCGCCAGGCGCCGATCATCAGCAGCACCGGCACCACGACGGCGATCGCGCCGAGGAAGAGCCGCGTCGTGTCGGCGATCCGCTCGCCGAGCGGGCCGGCGCCGGAGAACCAGATCCCCACCCCGCTGAGGATGGCCAGACCAAACAGGAACAGCCCGCCGCCGTCGCGGCGGTGCTCCGGGTCCAGGTCGCGGGCCGAGGCGACCTGCCGGCCGGCGCCGCGCACCGCCCAGCCGACACCATGCGCCAGACCCATCCACAGTGCGCCGATCGCCCGCCCGACGTACGCCGCCGGGGCGGGCCGGGCCGCCGGCCGCCGCCGGGGGGCCGCCTTCGTGGCCTTCTTCGCCGGTTGGCGGGCACGGCTGTTCGTGGTTCCGCGCGGCGACGCGCCGCGTCGCCGGCTCGCCTGAGAGGTACGGCCCGCCATAGAGTCACCGTAACGGCGTGACCCGGGAGATCGCCGCTTTTCCGGGTCGTGTCCGTGTGTCGCAGCACGGACCGCGGCGCAGACGTGTTATTTGCCTCAGGAAGGGATGCCCGATGGCGTCGCCTGCTTTCGAGGACGGCTCGGACCCCCTGGCCGGGCACCCGCAGGCCCTGCGGCCGCTGACCCGCGAACTGGTCGCCGCCGTGCTGGACCGTCGGGGCTACGCCTGGTCCACCGACCACGACGGCGACCTCGTCGGTCGCTGGGACGACAACCTGATCTGGTTTCTCCGCCCCGGCGAAGCCGGAGAGCTGCTCCAGGTCCGCACCATGGCCGCACCCGCCTTCGGCATCGAGTTCGTCCCCGCCCTCTACGCCTTCTGCAACTCGTGGAACCATGACCGGCTCTGGCCCAAGGCGTTCGTGCACGTCGACGACCACGGGGTGGCCCGGATCTGTGGTGAGGTCATCACCGACCTGGAACGTGGGGTGACCCCCCACCAGCTCGACCAGCTCATCGACTGCGGCATCTCCACCGGCTGCCAGCTCGCCGCCGCCGTCGGCCGGCTGCCCGGCGGGACGACCCGGTGACCGACGGGCCCGGCGACGGGGAGCACCGGCTGCTGGCCGTCCGGGCCCCGGAGCTGGTGGCCGCGCTGGACGACGCCCGGGACATGCCCGACGGCGAGGCCCGCTGCGCGGAGCTGGACCGGATCGCCGCCCGCGCCGACGCGCTCGATGACCCGCGGTCCGCCCTGGACGCCCGGCTCGCGCTCGTGGAGGCGTACCTGTTGCACGGGGAACGGTGGCGACTGGTCGAGCCGGTGCGGCGCGGCCTGGCCACCCTCGACCGGTCCCCCGAGCTGCTGGCCGAACGTCCCGGCGACGCCGACCTGCTGCGCCGGCACCAGCGGTACGCCGTCGAGGCCGCGATCGGCACCCCTCGGTTCAGTGTGGACACCGCCCATGCGCTCCTCGACGACCTGGCCGACCGCGCCGGCGAGCAGAGCGGCCTGGTCGCCCAGCTGCGCTGCCGGCTCGCCGACCACCTCGGCGACGAGCCGACCGCCCGGCACTGGTACGCCGTCTGGTCCGCCGCCGCACCCGACCCGACGGCCGGCTGCCCCGGGTGCCTGCCGGCCCGTCGGGCCGAGCTGCTCGCCGGCTGGGGCGACGACGCGGCGGCACGAAAGACCCTGCGTCCGGTCCTCGACGGCGCCGTGGACTGCACCGACCAGCCGGAACGGGCCCTCGCGGCCGGGTTGCTGTCGTGGCTGCGCGCCGGGGAGACACAGCGGGCCGGGCAGGCGCACGTGCGGGCGTACCGGCGACACCGGCGGGAACGGGGGGCCTTCCCATCTATCGCCGCGCACCTGCGGTTCTGCGCACTGGGCGGGCACCCGGAGCGAGGGCTGGCGATCCTCGCCGAGCAACTGCCCCGGCTGGACCACCCGAACGACGACCTGTCCGCGATGGAGTTCGCCGCCGCCGGGGCGCTGGTCTGCGCCGTCGCCGCCGAAGCGGGGCTGGGTGACCGGCGGGTGCACCGCCCGGGGCACGGCAGCCGGCCGCCGGCCGAGCTGGACCTGACCACCCTCGGCACCGACCTGCTGACCCTGGCCACCGGGCTGGCCGGCAGTTTCGACGCCCGCAACGGCACCGGGCACCAATCCGGCCGGATCGCCTCCTGGCTGGCCGAACGGCCGTCCGGCACGGTGGTGCCGTTGCCCGCCGACCCGCCCGACGAGCCGGCGGAGGACGGTCCGCCCTTCGTGCCGGCCGCCGACGAACCGGTCCCGCTGCGCCTGTCGATGCTCACCGACGTGCTGGACCGGCGCGGGGACGTCTACGCCGTGGACGCCGGCGATGTCGTGGTCGGGCGGTGGCACGAGGCGGTGATCCAGTTCCGGCAGGTGGGTACCCAGGGGGAGATCCTGCACGCCCGGGTGCTCGCGGCCCGGCGGCTGCCGGCGGCCCGGCTCGCCGAGGCGTACGCGTTCTGCAACGCCTGGAACCACGACCGGCTGCTGCCCAAGGCGTACGTGCACGAGTCGGGCGACGGTGAGTTGGTGCTGGCTGGCGACGTGACCACCGACCTGGCGCACGGGGTGGCCCCGGCACAGCTCGGCGTGCTGGTGGACGCGGCGGTGGCCACCGGTGTGGCGTACGCGGTGGCGGCGGCCGCGCTGCCCTGAACGGGCGTACCCGGGCGCGGAAGCGGCCCCCGACCACCGGGCGGTGGAGGTCGGGGGCCGCTGTCGGGCACCGCGGGCAGGCTGCCCGCGGTGGCGGGTGGGCAGCCGGGCCGCCCACCCGGTCAGTTCGCGGTGAACGCCAGGGTGTACGCGGCGGAGCCGCTCAGCGCCGTGATCCGGTACCGGTACGCCCCGGCGGCGCCGTCGATTGTCAGCTTGGCGCCACCGTCGACGGTGGCGGCGCGGGCGACGGTCCGGAAGGCGCCCCCGGTGAAGCGTTGCAGCTCCAGCAGCAACTGCCCGTTGCCGGTCGCCTCCAGGCAGGCGCTCTGTGCACCGGCCTGCGCGACGTAGAAGCGGCCGTCCGGCTGGGCCTGGGCGCGGCCGGCGGTCAGGGTGCCGCTGCGGCGGACGGTGCCGGCGCAGGCGGTGCCGCCGGTGGTCGGGCTCGGTGCCGGTGCGGCGGCCGGCGTGGTGGCCGGGGCCTGCGGCTGCGCCGGCTGCTGGGCGTTGCCGGCGGTCACCAGTGTCAGGTTGTTGCGCTGGAGGATCTCGTTGACCGGCTGGAAGAAGGTGACGCCGCCGACGGCACAGTTGCCCGAGCCCCCGGAGGTGACGCCCTGCGCCTGGTCGCCGGAGATCCAGGAGCCGCCGGAGTCACCCGGCTCGGCGCAGACGTTGGTCCGGGTCAGCCCGGTGACCGTCCCCTCCGGGTAGTTGACGGTGGCGTTCTTGGCCTGGACGACACCGCAGCGGGCGCCCGTGGTGGACCCGGACCGGCAGATCGAGGCGCCGACCGGAGCCTCGGTGGAGCCGTTGACCGGCACGACGCCACCATTGAAGTCCGTCACCACGCCCTGCGGGGTCCACTGGTTGTTGGTGCGCACGAACGCCCAGTCGTCCCCGGGGAACGACGACGCGGCGAAGGTGCCCTGCTGGGCCCGGTTGAAGCCGGTGGTGCGGGCTCCCACCGGGCCGCAGTGCCCGGCGGTGACGAACCCGCCCACCACAGAGAAGCCGATCGAGCAGCGCCCCGAGTTGTTGATGAAGAACGGTTCGCCGCCCACCAGGTCGAACAGCGGTCGCGGCTGCTCGCGGGAGGTGGCGACGCGCACGGCGTCGGCGGAGGCGCCGCTGTTGGTCGCCCACCTGCGGGCCCGGGCCTCCGCGCCCGGCTGGGCGAGCACGACCACCGAGTTGGTGGCGACGTCGACGTACCAGCCGGCGATTTCCGGGGTGGCCGTGCGGCCCACCGAGTCGAGCCGGCTCTTCACCGTGTCCAGCTCGCTGACGGCACGCCGCACCTGCTTCGGCACCGCCCCGGCCGCCTTGACCTTGGCCGCCTGCGCCGGATCGGCCACGGCGACGGTGAGGGTGGACCCGTCGGCGCTGAGCCACGCGCCGCCGTAGTCGGCGCCGAGACTGGTCCGCAGCCGGTTCAGGGCGCTGGCAGCCTGCCGCTCGGCGGTCAGCCGTCGCACCGCCTGGTCGCGGCTGAGCCTGAGGTCACGGCTCATCGCATCCACCACCTCGGGCGCCACCCCACCGGTGGCCTTCACCCCGGCCGGCACACCGGTGCCCGGCGCGGCGCTGTCACCGGCGAACGACGGCAGGGTCACCGCCGCCGTCAAACCCAGCGCCGCCACCACGACACCGATGGCTGTCATCCGTCTGCGGTCCATCCGCCATGCTCCTCCCGGCCGGCGCGGGTACGCCTGCCGGCCGGGAGTACGGAGACGGACGCCGATCGGTTGAATCTCGCCGACACCTTTCAGCCCAGCGTGTTCAGCCGATCACCGGCGGTCGCACCCGAAGACGACGACGCCGGTCCACCGGGGACGGTGGACCGGCGTCGGAGCGGCGTGGCTCAGACCTCGACGACCGTCGGAACGATCATCGGCCGGCGGCGGTAGGCGTCGTTGACCCAACGCCCCACCGTGCGTCGGACGATCTGCTGCAGCTGGTGCGGGTCGGTGATGCCATCCGCGGCGGCCCGGTTGAGCGCCTCGGTGACCAGCGGGATCACCGGGTTGAACGCCTCCGGGTCCTCGGAGAAGCCCTTCGCCGACACGGTCGGCCCGCCGACGACCTTCCCGGTGACCGAGTCGACCACCACGGTGGTGGCGATGAACCCGCCGTCACCGAGGATGCGCCGCTCGGTGAGCAGCGACTCGCTGACGTCGCCGACGGCGAGGCCGTCGACGTAGACGTACCGGCTCTTCACGTGCCCGACCAGGCTGGCCCGGCCCTCGACCAGGTCGACGACGTCGCCGTCCTCGCAGAGCACCACCCGGTCCGGCGCGACGCCGGACTCGATGCCCAGCCGGGCGTGCGCGCGCAGGTGCCGCCACTCGCCGTGCACCGGCATCAGGTTGCTCGGCCGGGTGACGTTGAGCAGGTACAGCAGCTCGCCGGCGGGGGCGTGACCGGAGACGTGGACCTTGGCCACATCCTTGTGGACGACCACCGCGCCGGCCCGGGCGAGCCGGTTGATCACCCGGTACACCGAGGTCTCGTTGCCGGGCACCAACGAGCTGGCCAGCACGACGGTGTCACCGGGGGCGATGGTGATGTGCCGGTGGTCGCCGCTGGCCATGCGGCCCAGAGCGCTCATCGGTTCGCCCTGCGAACCGGTGGACATCAGCACGATCCGCTCGGGCGGGAGGGTGGTGGCCTCATCCAACCCGACCACCAGGTCGGGCGGGATGTTGAGCAGGCCGAGGTCCCGGGCGATGCCCATGTTGCGGACCATGGACCGGCCGATCAGCGCCACCTTGCGGCCGTGCTCGACCGCCGAGTCGAAAACCTGCTGGACCCGGTGCACGTGCGAGGCGAACGAGGCCACGATGATCCGGCCGCGCGCCTTGGCGAAGATCGAGTCGAGCACCGGCCCGATCTCGCGCTCCGGCGTGACGAAACCGGGGATCTCCGCGTTGGTGGAATCCGACAGGAGCAGGTCCACGCCCTCGGCGCCGAGCCGGGCGAACCCGGCCAGGTCGGTGATCCGACCGTCCAGCGGGAGCTGGTCCATCTTGAAGTCACCGGTGTGCAGCACCAGGCCGGCCGGGGTGCGGATGGCCACCGCGAGGGCGTCCGGGATGGAGTGGTTGACGGCGAAGAACTCGCAGTCGAACGGGCCCAGCCGCTCCCGGCCGCCCTCCCGCACGGTCAGCGTGTAGGGCTGGATCCGCCGCTCGGCGAGCTTCGCCTCCACCAGTGCCAGGGTGAACTGGGAACCGACCAGCGGGATGTCCGGCTTGTGGGCGAGCAGGTACGGCACCGCGCCGATGTGGTCCTCGTGGCCGTGGGTGAGCACGATCGCCTGGACGTCGGCGAGCCGGTCGAGGATCGGGCCGAAGTCCGGCAGGATCAGGTCCACCCCGGGCTGTTCGACGTCCGGAAAGAGCACCCCGCAGTCGACGATCAGCAGCTTGCCGTCGTACTCGAAGACGGTCATGTTCCGACCGATGGCGCCGAGCCCGCCGAGCGGGATGATCCGCAGGCCGCCCTCCGGCAACGGCGGGGGCAGCTCACCCTCGATGTGCGCCTCGGTCACGCGTCCACCTCAATCTGCGACGCCGTCACTCGGCGTCCGTCGTGTCGTTCGATCATTCGGGCAGTTCCAGGCCCGCCGCCGCGCAGTCGGCGCGCAGCTGGGCGAGTTCCTCGGTGGTGGCGTCCGCCAGCGGCGGTCGCACCGGGCCGGCCGGCAGACCCTGGGCCGCCAGGCCCGCCTTCACCAGGATCACGCCCTGGGTACGGAAGATCCCGGTGAACAGCGGCAGCAGCCGCCGGTGCAGGGCCAACGCGGTCGCGGTGGCCCCCGCGTCGTACGCCTCGATCATCTGCTTGGCCTGCGCGCCGGTGAAGTGCGTCGACGTGCCTACCAGGCCGACCCCGCCGACGGCCAGCGTCGGCAGCGTGAGCGAGTCCTCGCCGCTGTAGAAGGCCAGGTCGCTGCGGCTGAGCACCCAGCTGGTGGCGGTCAGGTCGCCCTTGGCGTCCTTGACCGCGACGATCCGGCCGTGTTCGGCGAGGCGCACCAGCGTGTCGGTGGCGATGGCCACCCCGGCCCGGTGCGGGATGTCGTAGAGCATGATCGGCAGCCCGGTGGCGTCGGCGACCGCGGTGAAGTGGCGCAGCAGCCCGCTCTGCGGCGGCTTGTTGTAGTACGGGGTGACCACCAGCAGGCCGTGCGCGCCGGCCTTCTCGGCCGATGCGGCCAGCTCGATGGTGTGCCGGGTGTCGTTGGTGCCCACCCCGGCGACGATCCGGGCCCGGTCGCCGACGGCCTCGACGACCGCGCGGATCAGGGTCTCCTTCTCCGCGTCGGTGGTGGTCGGCGACTCTCCCGTGGTGCCGTTGAGCACCAGCGCGTCGTTGCCCTGCTCGTCGACGAGGTGGGCGGCGAGCCGCACGGCGCCGTCCACGTCGAGGGAACCGTCGGCGGCGAACGGGGTCACCATGGCCGTGAGCAGTCGCCCGAACGGGCGCGATGCGCCCCGGTCGGGGGCGGCAGGGTGGTCGTGCGTCATGTTCACAACCTAGCGGACGACCACCGGAGGGCCGGTGGGGAAGGGCTCAGGACCACTCGCGGTACGGACTCGCCGCCACCTCGCTGCCGTCGGGCAGGGTGGTGATGACGAAGTCGTGGAAGACGTTCGGGGCGACCTGCTGGAGCTGGCGCAGGCACTCCACGGCCAGCTCGCGGATCTCGACGTCGGCGTGCTCGGTGGCGCGCATGGCGACGAAGTGCCGCCATGCGCGGTAGTTGCCGGTGACCACGATCCGGGTCTCGGTGGCGTTGGGCAGCACCGCCCGGGCCGCCTGCCGGGCCTGCTTGCGGCGCAGGGTGGGGTTGGGCTCGTCGGCGAACCGCTGCTCCAGCCCCTCCAGCAGCTCGGTGTACGCCCGGACGCTCGCCTCGGCGGCCTCGACGAACCTCTTGTGCAGCTCCGGGTCCTCGGCGATCACCCTGGGCTCGACCATCGCCGCGTCCCGCTCCGGGACGTAGCGCTGGGAGAGCTGGGAGTACGAGAAGTGCCGGTGCCGGATCAGTTCGTGCGTGAACGAGCGCGAGACGCCGCTGAAGTAGAAGCTCACCGAGCCGTGCTCCAGCACCGACAGGTGCCCGACCTCCAGGATGTGCGCGAGATAGCCGGCGTTGGTGGCGGTGGCCGGGTTCGGCTTCTTCCAGCTCTGGTAGCAGGCCCGACCGGCGAACTCGGCGAGGGCCTGGCCACCCTCGGCGTCGGTCGACCACGGCACGTCGTCCGGGGCCTGGAACTGGGTCCACGCGATCAGCTTGACCTGGGGCTGCACCATCTCCGGCATTCCTGCGACTGTAGTGGCCCGGCGGACCACGGGGAAAGGTGGGTTCACGGACGTGAGACGCCACACCAGCGGCGTGACCCGCGGATTCCCGGGAAGTGTCCAAGATCTCGCGGTCGCCGCGCCGCGAAACCGCCGACGCGCGGGCCCGAGGTCACACGTAGAGGGCCGTGAACGGCGCCCAGGGCAGGTTGCGGACGACCGAGAAGGCGAGCCACAGACCGAGGAAACCGCCGATCATCGCGGGGCTGATCCGCAGCTCGGGCAGGCGCCAGCCGAACGCCTGGTTGCCCGCCCAGGCCACGAAGAGGTAGGCCAGGAAGGGCAGTGCGAAGACGAAGACGACGTGGTGCCGGGCGGCGGCCGGCAGGTCGGCGTGCAGCACGTACCAGAGGGCGCGGGTGCCGCCGCAACCCGGGCAGTCCAGCCCGGTGGTCAGCTTGAGCAGGCAGCTCGGCGCGGCGTCCGGCGCGCTCCGGGTCGGGTCGCTGACCAGCGTGTACGCCACCCCCATGCCGACGCAGCAGAGCGCGGCCAGAGGCACCGCCCAGCGCGGGGCACGCTCGTGCACCCGCAGCACGAACCGGGTGAGCCGGTCCGGCTCGACCGGGTGCGGGTACGCCCCTGCGGGCCAGCCGGCCCCGGCGGCCTCCTGGTGTGGCGCGCCCGGCCCGTCAACGCTCGTCACGCGCTCACCGTACACCGGCCACGCTTCTCAGCGCGGCGGCCAGCGGACCGGCCAGGTCCCCGGCCGCCGGTGGGGCCACCGCGTCCAGGCCGAGCCAGCCGGCGAGCCGGTACAGCTCGGCGGCGAGCGCGACGGCGGTCTCACCCTCGTCGACGCCCGGCTCCCGCCAGGCCGCCGGCACCAGCAGCACCTTGGCCTTCCGGTCGGCCTTGAGGTCGACCCGGGCGGTGAACCGCTCCCCCTGCAGGAACGGCAGCACGTAGTAGCCGTACACCCGTTGCGGGGCGGGCACGTAGATCTCGATCCGGTAGGTGAAGTCGAAGAGCCGCTCGGCGCGGGCCCGTTCCCAGACCAGCGGGTCGAAGGGGCTGACCAGGGTGTTGCCTCGCACCCACCGGGGCAGTCGGGCCGAGGCGTGCAGCCAGGACGGCTGCCGCCAGCCCCGCACCGTGACCGGCAGCAGTTCCCCGGCCTCGACCAGCTCGGCGATCGCCTGCCGGGTGGCGGCCAGCGGGAGGCGGAAGTAGTCGCGCAGCTCCGGCTCGGCGGCCACCCCGAGGCAGCGGGCGGCCACCGACACCAGCGCCCGGTACGCCTCGTCGTCGGTGGGGGTGGGCGTGTTCAGAGCGGCTGCGGGCAGCACCCGCTCGGGCAGGTCGTAGCGGCGGGCGAAGGAGGTGGTGCGCTCGGCGGCGGTCACCTCGCCGGCCCAGAAGAGAAACTCCAGCGCCCGTTTCACCGCCGACCAGTTCCACCCCCAGTTGCCGGTCTCCCGGGGCGCGTCGTGCTCGATCTCGGCGGCGGTCAGCGGCCCTCGCGCGGCGACCTCGTCGCGGACCCAGGCGATCAGCTCGGGTTGCTCCTGCGCGACCCGGCGCATTCCCCCCCAGGCCTCGTCGTGGGCCCGAGCCATCCGCCAGCGCAGCACGGCGTGCAGGTGCACGGGAACCAGTGATGCCTCGTGGCCCCAGTACTCGAACAGCTCGCGGGGACGGCGGTAGGCGGCATCGTCCAGCAGCGCGGTCGGGTAGGGCCCGAGCCGGCTGTAGAGCGGCAGGTAGTGCGCCCGTTGCAGGACGTTGACCGAATCCATCTGGATCAGCCCGACCCGGTCCAGCACCCGGCGCAGGTGCCGCCGGGTGGGCACGCCGGCGGGCGGCGGGTCGGCGAAGCCCTGGGCGGCGAGCGCCACCCGCCGGGCCTGGGCGAGGGAGAGCAGTTCCGGTGCGGCCATCGTCGGAGAACCCTAGAGCAGCGGTACGACACGGAGCTGACGCTGGACCGACTGCCCCGGTAGGCATACAACGGACGTATGCTGACCATCCGCCGCGAGGAACCCGAGGACGCCGATGCGATCGCCCGGGTGCACGTCCACGGCTGGCAGGCCGGCTACGCCGGGCTCATGCCGGCGGAGGTGCTCAGCCGGCTCAACCCGGCGGCGTGGGCGCAGCGCCGACGGGACCTGGGCACGGCCGACCCCGAGCACCCGTTCACCACCCTGCTCGCCGAGGTCGACGGGGTACCGGCCGGGTTCACCACGTTCGGGCCGTACCGCAACAACCAGGACCGGGGCGACCTGGACCCGACGTGCGGCGAGGTGGTGGCGATGTACGTGGAGCCGGCGCACTGGGGTGACGGCACCGCCCGGGCGCTGTTGGCCGCCGCCCACGCCGGCCTGGCCGCGAGGGGCTGGCGGCACTACCGGCTCTGGGTGCTGGCGGGCAACACCCGGGCCCGCCACTTCTGTGAGCGGGCCGGGCTGTCAGCCGACGGTGAGCGGACGACCTACCCGGTGCCGCTCTCCGGCGGCCGGCCCCCCGTCCGGCTCGACGAGCTGCGGTACGCCGGCCGGCTCGACGGCTGACCCGCCCGGGCCGAACCGCGCCGGCAGCCCCAGGTTGCCCACGGGGACGGCCCAGGTGCGGATCGGCAGCAGCACCAGCAGCGCCAGGCTGATCCAGACGTAGGTGTTGCCGCCCAGGAAACCGTCCACGCCGGTGAAGTCCTTTTCCCAGGCCCAGACGATGCGGCTGGTCAGCAGCCCGTACCCGACGGCCGCGAAGGCGGCCAGGACGCGGCGGCGGACGCTGCGCGGCGGCGCGGCTACGGCGTGGTCGACCAGCAGGATCAGCGCGGGCAGCAGCCAGACCAGGTGGTGCACCCAGGTCACCGGGCTGACCAGGCACATCACCGCGCCGGTCAGGGCCAGGCCGGTGGCCTCGTCGCCGGCCGCCGCCGCGGCCCGGGACCGCCACACCCACACCGCGAGGGTGGCCAGCACCAGCGCCAGCCAGGCCAGCGTGCTCGGATGCTGCGGATCGAGCCGGGCCACCACGCCGCGCAGCGACTGGTTGGAGACGAACGCCAGCTCGCCCACCCGGCCGGTGTTCCACAGCGCCGAGGTCCAGAACTCGCGCGACGCGTCGGGGAAGAGCGCGCCGGCGAGCAGGGTGACGCCCGCGGCGGTGGTCATCGAGGTGACCGCGGCCCGCCACCGCCGGGTGATCAGCAGGTAGATGATGAAGACGCCCGGGGTCAGCTTGATCGCGGTGGCCAGGCCGATGCCCACCCCCGCCCAGCGGTTGCCGGCCGGCAGCAGCCGCAGCAGGTCCACCCCGACCAGGAACAGCAGCAGCATGTTGACCTGGCCGAAGTTGACCGTCTCCCGCATCGGCTCGTACGCGGCGGCCAGGCAGAGCGCCACCGCGAGGACGAACCAGCGGGTCCAGCCGGCCCGACGGGAGACCGGGTCCAGCAGCCACCAGATCAGCACGGTGCTCACCACCACGCTGGCGGCCACGCTCACCACGATCGCCGCCGACCAGGGCAGGTACGCCATCGGCAGCATGACCAGCGCCGCGAACGGCGGGTAGGTGAAGCCGTACTGGGTGCCGGGCTTGAGGTAGTCGTAGATCTCGCCGTGGTCGTGGACCCAGAAGTACAGCGCGCCGTAGTAGACCTTGAGGTCGAAGAAGCCGTGCCGCACGGCCGCCACCGACAGGAAGGCGGCCACCGCCACGACGAGCGCGACCACCCCGACGACCTGCCCGGCCGTCCGCCTGGCACCCTGCGCCACCATCGTCTCCCCCACCCTGCGTAGGCTTCCGTCCCATGGCTCTCGGGTACGTCCGCCCGGCGCGTCCCGAGGACGCCGGCGAGATCGCACGCATCCAGCTCGCGACCTGGCGGGTCGCCTATCGCCGGATCCTGCCCCGGCACGTGCTCGACAACCTGGACGAGGCGTGGCTCGCCCGGCGGTGGAGCGCGGCGGTGCAGGAGCCGCCCTCCGGCGCGCACCGGGTGCTGGTCGCCGTCGAACAGGCCGAGCAATCCTATCTGGTCGGGTTCGTCGCTTCCGGGCCGGCGGACGCCGAGGCGCTCGCGCCGGAGGAGCCGGCCGAATCCCTCGGCGAGGGCGTGGCCGCGGTGACCGACCTGCTGGTCGAGCCGCGCTGGGGTCGCCGCGGGCACGGCAGCCGGCTGCTCGCCGCCGCCGTCGACGGCTGGCGGACCGACGGCCTGCACCGCGCGGTCGCCTGGGCGTTCGAGGGTGACGAGGCGACCCGGAAGTTTCTCACCAGCACCGGTTGGGAACCCGACGGCGCGGCGCGGGCGCTGGACGTGGACGACATGCTGGTTCCCCAGCTCCGACTGCACGTCGCGGTCCCCACCGAGCCGGCCGCAGACTGAGGTACGCCGGTCAGGGGCGCAACTCGACGACGATCTCGTCGTCCTCCATCGCGCCGGTCGGCGCGAAGCCCAGCGACCGGTAGAGGGCGGCAGCCGGGGCGTTGTCCGGGTGGTACGACAGGCGGATCGGGTGCCCGCCGCCGTCCTGTCCGGCCAGCCAGTCCACCAGGGTACGGACGGTGGCCCGCCCCACGCCCCGGTCCTGCTCGGCCGCGTCGACCACCAGGCCGCCGAGCCAGCGGGAGCCGTCGCCGTCCACGCCCCACATGACGTGCCCGACGACTGCCTCGTCCGCGAACACCGCCAGCGACGTCCAGACGTCCGACCGCATGGTCAGCACCAGGTAGCGGGCCGCCAGGGCGGCCACCCAGGCCCGCTGGTCGTCGCGGGGCGCGACGTCGGCGACGGCCCGCCAGTTGTCGTCGCCGACCGGCCGCAGTGTGACGTGTCGGCCGGCCCGGTCGCACAGCCCGAAATCGATCATGGAGGTAGCCTACGGTCACCCCGCGTCGGCCCCGGTGAGCACCGGGCCCCATGGTCGGAGGCTACGGTTCTTGAGTACGCAAACGAGTCAACCCCGCCGTCCAGCCCGTCCACCCGTAGGCGCCCGACTCGCTTCCATACTCAGGTGCTGTACGCAGCGCAGCCGGTGGTGTGCCACAGCCGGTGCCGTGCAACAGTCGGTGGTGTGCGATCGCCAGGTCGAGCAGCGCCGGCCAGGGACGGCGGTCAGTCGAGCAACTCGTCGATGCCGATGGTGAGGCCCGGCCGGTGCCGCACCGCGCGGACCGCCACCAGCACGCCCGGCATGAACGACGCCCGGTCGTACGAGTCGTGCCGGATGGTCAGCGTCTCGCCGGTGGTGCCGAAGAGCACCTCCTGGTGGGCGACCAGACCGGTGGCGCGCACGGCGTGCACGCGTACCCCTTCGATGTCGGCGCCACGCGCACCCGGCGCCTCGTCGGCGGTGGCGTCCGGCACGGACCCGAGTCCGGCCTCGGCCCGGGCGGCGGCGATCCGCCGGGCCGTGTGGGTGGCGGTGCCGCTCGGGGCGTCCAGCTTGCGCGGGTGGTGCTGCTCGACGATCTCGACACTCTCGAAGTACCGGGCGGCCTTCGCGGCGAACTGCATCATCAGCACCGCGCCGATGCCGAAGTTGGGGGCGATGACCACGCCGACGCCGGGCTTGCGCTCCAGCCAGCCACGCACCCGCTCGATCCGCTGCTCGGTGAAGCCGGTGGTGCCGACGACCGCGCTGATCCCCTGGTCGATGCACCAGTGCAGGTTGTCCATGACGACGTCCGGCGTGGTGAAGTCGACCACCACCTCGGCACCCGCGTCGGAGGCGTTGAACAGCCAGTCGCCCTGGTCGACCATGGCCACCAGGTCCATGTCCGCGGCGGCGTCGACCGCCTTGCACACCTCGACGCCCATCCGGCCCCGGGCTCCCAGCACACCGACCCGGATCGGCTCGACCGGGCCCTTCTCCTGCTCCTCAGTCACGGGCCACAACCTATCCCAATCGGGACGCCTCCATCCGCCGGGACCACCCACCGTCCCACCAGCCGACCCGCCCGCGCCGTGCGCGAGCCGTCATCGCGCTGGAATGCGTCAAATCCAGGGCTCCGCCGACACGGACAGCGCGACCTGCCGCCATCCGCGAGCACCAAGCCGGAGGGCGGTCAGGCGGAGAAGCGGTGCGCGTCGAAGGGGCCGACCACCGCCAGCGACATCGGCCGGGCGAGCAGGCCGGCGGCGAGCGTGTTCACGTCGTCGAGGGTCACCGCGTCGACCCGGGTGAGCAGTTCGTCAACCGGTATCAGGTCGCCGTAGAGCAGCTCACCCTTCGCCAGCCGGCTCATTCGGGAGCCGGTGTCCTCCAGCCCCAGCACGAACGAGCCCTTGCTCATGCCCTTGCCCCGGGCCAGCTCCGCCTCGGTGATCCCGTCGGCGGCGATCCGGGTTAGTTCGGCGCGGGTCAGGTCCAGCACCTCGTCCACCTTGCCCGGCGCGCAGCCGGCGTAGACGGCGAAAAGCCCGCTGTCGGCGTACTGGCTGGCGTAGGAGTAGACCGAGTACGCCAGCCCGCGCCGCTCGCGAATCTCCTGGAACAGCCGGCTGGACATGCCGCCGCCGAGGACGTTGTTGAGCACACCGAGCGCGAACCGCCGGTTGTCGGTGCGCACGATGCCGGGGCAGCCGAGGATCACGTGTGCCTGCTCGGTCTCTTTCGACTCGACCAGGGTGGCGGCCGGCTTCGTGCGCACCGGCGGGGTGGCCGGCCGGTGCGGGGCCGGCGCGGCCGGCGCGGTGTCCAGCGGGGAGCCGCGCAGCGCCTGGCGGACCAGCCTGACCACCGCGGCGTGGTCGAGGTTGCCGGCGGCGGCGACGACGATCCGCGGCGGGGTGTAGTGGCGGCGGTAGAAGCTCTGGATCTGCCGCCGGGTCATCGGGGTGACCGTCTCCTCGGTTCCGGAGATCAGCCGGCCGAGGGGGTGGTCGCCGTAGACGGCGCGGGCGAAGGTGTCGTGCACCTCGTCGCCGGGCTCGTCGTCGTGCATGGCGATCTCTTCGAGGATGACGCCGCGCTCGGTCTCCACGTCGGCGGCTTCCAGCAGCGAGTCGGCGACGAGGTCGCACATGACGTCGATGGCGAGCGGCAGGTCCGCGTCCAGCACCCGGGCGTAGTAGCAGGTGTATTCCTTGGTGGTGAAGGCGTTGGTCTCGCCACCCACCGCCTCGATCTCGGCGGAGATGTCCAGCGCGCTGCGCTTGCGGGTGCCCTTGAACAGCAGGTGCTCCAGGAAGTGCGCGGCGCCGGCCTGCGAGCCGGTCTCGTCACGGGACCCGACCGCCACCCAGACACCGAACGACACGCTGCGCATCGCCGGAATCGCCTCGGTGAGCACGCGCAACCCGCTGGGCAGCACGGTACGCCGCACCGTCCCGCCCAGCGGGTCCTCACTCAACGTGCGGGTCACCGCCCGGGCGGGCCCACCGGCCCGGCCGGGGCTCGCCCCGGTTCTGTGCCGAAGGGCGCCGGGGGCGGCCACCCCCCGTCGAGCCGCAGGGAAAGACGAACGCCGGGCCCGACTCACGAAACCTGCTCCCAGTTGACGAGGGGTGGGTGGTGCGATGGCACGGAACCGGCCGGGTGGCGCACCACCCGGCCGGTTCACCGCTCAGCTGTGCCGGGTCCGGCGCCGCGGTCGCGACTCGCCGCCGCCCTCGCCACCCTCCGGGCCACGAGGGGCCCGGTCGCCGCGCTCGCCACCCTCCGAGCCGCGAGGGGCCCGGTCGCCGCCACGGTCGCCGCGCTCGCGCGGGCCACGGTCGCCGCCACGGTCCCGACCGGCCGGACGCTCGCCATCGGCGGCCTCGACGGCGGCCGGCGCCTCCGCACCCTCCGGGCGGACCTTGTCCAGGTAGATCTTGCCGCGGGCGTCGATGTCGGCGATCTCCACCTCGACCCTGTCACCGACGTTGAGGAAGTCCTCGACCTTCTCGACCCGCTTGCCGTCGCCCACCTTGGAGATGTGCAGCAGACCGTCGCGGCCCGGCAGCAGCGAGACGAACGCGCCGAACGCGGCGGTCTTGACCACCGTGCCGAGGAACCGCTCCCCCACCTTCGGCAGGGTCGGGTTGGCGATGCCGTTGATCCGGTCCACCGCGGCCTGGGCCGACGGACCGTTGGTCGCGCCGACGTAGATCGTGCCGTCGTCCTCGATGGAGATCTCGGCGCCGGTCTCGTCCTGGATGGCGTTGATGGTCTGACCCTTCGGGCCGATCACCATGCCGATCTTGTCGACCGGAATCTTCACGGTGGTGACCCGCGGCGCGTAGTCCGACATCGGAGCCGGGCCCTCGATCGCCGACTGCATAACGTCGAGGATGGTCTGCCGGGCCTCGTGCGCCTGCTGGAGCGCGGCGGCCAGCACGTCCGACGGGATCCCGTCGAGCTTGGTGTCCAACTGCAGCGCGGTGACGAAGTCCCGGGTGCCGGCGACCTTGAAGTCCATGTCGCCGAACGCGTCCTCCGCGCCGAGGATGTCGGTCAGCGTCACGTACTGGGTCTTGCCGTCGACCTCGTCGGAGATGAGGCCCATGGCGATGCCGGCGACCGGCGCCTTCAGCGGCACACCGGCCGACAGCAGGCCCAGCGTCGAGGCGCAGACCGAGCCCATCGAGGTGGAGCCGTTGGAGCCGAGCGCCTCGGAGACCTGCCGGATGGCGTACGGGAACTCCTCGCGCGCCGGCAGCACCGGGATCAGCGCCCGCTCCGCCAGGGCGCCGTGGCCGATCTCACGCCGCTTCGGCGAACCGACCCGACCGGTCTCGCCGGTGGAGTACGGCGGGAAGTTGTAGTTGTGCATGTAGCGCTTGGACTTCTCCGGGGAGAGGGTGTCCAGCGACTGCTCCATGCGCAACATGTTCAGCGTGGTGACGCCCAGGATCTGGGTCTCGCCCCGCTCGAACAGCGCCGAGCCGTGCACCCGCGGCAGCACGCCCACCTCGGCGGTCAACGGCCGGATGTCACGCGGGCCGCGCCCGTCGATGCGGACCTGCTCGCGCAGCACGCGGGTCCGCACCTCCGACTTGGTCAGCGAGCGGAAGGCGGCGTTGAGCTCCTTCTCCCGGCCCTCGAAGCGACCGCCGAGCTCCTCGGTGACCTTGGCCTTGACCCGGTCCAGAGCCTCCTCACGGTCCGCCTTGCCGGCGATCTTGAGGGCCTCGGCCACCTCGGCGCGGGCCACCTCGGCCACCGCCTCGTAGGTGTCGTCGGCGTAGTCCAGGAACACCGGGAACTCGGCGACCGGCTTGGCCGCGACCTCGGCCAGCTCGCTCTGCGCGCGGCACAGCTCACGGATGGCCGGCTTGGCGGCCTCCAGGCCGCTGGCGACGACCTCCTCGGTCGGGGCCGGCGCGCCACCGGCGACCAGCTTCACGGTCTGCTCGGTAGCCTCCGCCTCGACCATCATGATCGCGACGTCGCCGTCCGGCAGGGCCCGACCGGCCACCACCATGTCGAAGGTGGCCCGCCCCAGCTCCTCGTGGGTCGGGAACGCGACCCACTGGCCGTCCACGTGCGCCATCCGGGTGGCCCCGATCGGGCCGGAGAACGGCAGGCCGGAGAGCTTGGTCGACATGGAGGCGGCGTTGATCGCCACCACGTCGTACGGGTGCTGCGGGTCGAGCGCGAGGATGGTCTCGACGACCTGGACCTCGTTGCGCAGGCCCTTGACGAACGACGGGCGCAGCGGCCGGTCGATCAGCCGGCAGGTGAGGATGGCGTCCTCGCTGGGCCGGCCCTCGCGGCGGAAGAACGAGCCGGGGATCCGGCCCGCGGCGTACATCCGCTCCTCGACATCCACGGTCAGCGGGAAGAAGTCGAACTGCTCCTTCGGCTGCTTGCCCGCGGTGGTGGCGGAGAGGACGACCGTCTCGCCGAGCTGGGCGACGACGGAGCCGGCGGCCTGGCGGGCCAGGCGACCGGTCGAGAACGTGATCTCACGGGTGCCGAAGGCCCCGTTGTCGATCACGGCGGTGCGGGATTCGGTGCCGAGGTTGGTCTCGGTCATGGTGCTGTGGTGCTCCTTCGCATCGGGGGCCCACGACGCGGGGAGCTGCTCAGACGGCCGGTCTTCGATCGAAGCGCCCGGGTGGCCGGCATGATGCCGGGGAGCCCGGGGGCCACTACCGGAGACCGGTGCTGACCGGCTCCCTCATCGGGTGGTCGCGCGGCCCGTTTCCTTCAGTGGTACCGGAACGGGGGAGCGGCCGCAGGCCAACTCCCCCGTTTGGTCACCGGCGCAGACCGAGCCGCTCGATGAGCGACCGGTAGCGGCTGATGTCCTTCTTCTGGACGTAGTTGAGCAGCCGACGGCGACGGCCGACCAGCAGCAGCAGCCCACGGCGGCTGTGGTGGTCGTGCTTGTGCACCTTCAGGTGCTCGGTGAGCTCGGCGATCCGCTTGGTGAGGACCGCGACCTGCACCTCCGGCGAACCGGTGTCACCCTCGGCGGTCGCGTACTCCGAGCGGATCTTGGCCTTGGCTTCCTGGTCGAGCGCCATGTTCTCCCTGTTTCGTGGGTGGTTCGATGATGTCCGTCGGACCGGTCAGGGACCGGGAACGGACCGGTTCCTCGCACCCGCGGCGTCGTGCAGGCACGCGAGGCCCCACGTCGGTCTACCGACGTCTCCGCAAGACTACCAGCCCACGCCGGAACCGCCCGGTCAAGGGCGGTTCGCGGCCCCGTGGCGCTCAGCCGAGCAGGCGGCGGGTCCGCTCCACGTCCTCGGCGATCTGGGCGACCAACGGCTCGATCGCGTCGTACGTCCGCTGTTCGCGCAGGTGGGCGACGAAGTCCAGGGCGAGCCGCTCGCCGTACAGGTCACCGGAGAAGTCCAGCGCGTACGCCTCCACCCGGCGTTCCCGCCCGGAGAAGGTCGGGTTGGTGCCGATGGACGCCGCCGCCGCGAGGGGCTCCGGGTGGCCGCGCCGGACCAGCCGGGCGGCGTAGACGCCGTCGGCGGGCACCGCCGCGTACCGGTGGGTCAGCAGGTTGGCGGTGGGGTAGCCCAACTCACGTCCGCGCTGGTCGCCACGGACCACCACACCCTCGACCCGGTGCGGGCGGCCGAGCGCGGCGGCGGCGGCGGCCACGTCGCCCGCGTCGACGCAGGAGCGGATGTACGTCGAGGAGTAGACCGTGTTGGCCTCGGCCACCAGCGGCGCGCCCTCGACCGCGAAGCCGAAGGTGCGGCCGAGCCGTGCCAGCAGGGCGACGTCCCCGGCCGCCCGGTGCCCGAACCGGAAGTTCTCTCCCACCACGACCAGCGCGGCGTGCAGGTGCTCGACCAGGACGTCGTGCACGAACGCCTCGGCGGGCAGCCGGGAGAACTCCGGGGTGAACGGCACCACACAGAGCACGTCCACGCCGAGCGCCTCGATCAGCTCGGCCTTGCGGGCCGGTTCGGTGAGCACGGCGGGGTGCGAGCCGGGGCGCACCACCTCGGCCGGGTGCGGGTCGAAGGTGACCACCACCGACCGGACGCCCAGTTCCCGCGCCCGGGCCACGGCGTGCCCGACGGTCGCCTGGTGCCCCTTGTGCACGCCGTCGAAGACGCCGATGGTGACGACCGAGCGCCCCCACCCGCCGGGCGCCGCGTCGTAGCCCCGCCACCGCTGCATGTCTCTCCTCCCCGCCGGCCGACGACGGCCGGCGACCACCCTGCGCCGGCCGTCAGGCCGGGGCGAGCACGATCTCCGCGCGAGCGCGGCCGTCCCGCTCGCTGACGATAGCGATGAGGCCCCCGTCCGGGCCGAAGACGGCGTACGGTCCGGCGAGGCCGGTCGCGTCGAGCGGGCCGCCGTGGGACAGCGTCCTCGCCTCGGTGGCGGTGGCGTCCCGACGTGGGAAGTACCGGTCGGCCGCCGCGGCGAGCGGTAGGTTGACCACCTCGGGGGCCCGCTGTTCCAGCTCGGCGAGGGTGGCGGCCTCGGCGAGGGTGAAGTTCCCCACCGCGGTACGCCGCAGCGCGGTGAGATGCCCGCCGACGCGGAGCGCCAGCCCGGCGTCCCGGGCGAGCGCCCGGATGTACGTCCCGGACGAGCAGGTCACGTCGATGTCGACGTCCACCACGTCGGGGGTGTCGCGGCGGATCGCGCGTACGTCGAGCCGGGAGACGGTGACCCGGCGGGCGGGCAGCTCGACGCTCTCCCCCTCGCGCACCCGCTGGTACGCCCGCTGCCCGTTGATCTTGATGGCGCTGACCGCGCTCGGCACCTGGTCGATCTCGCCGGTGAGCGGGGTGAACGCGTCGCGCACCGCCGCGTCGGTGAGCTGCCCGGCCGGGGTGGTGGCGATCACGTCGCCCTCGGCGTCGTCGGTGACGGTGGCCTGACCGAGCCGGACTGTCGCGGTGTAGCTCTTCCCCGCGCCGATGACGTAGGTGAGCAACCGGGTCGCCCGGCCCACCCCGATCACCAGCACGCCGGTGGCCATCGGGTCGAGGGTGCCGCCGTGCCCGACCCGCCGCGTCCTCGCCAGCCGGCGAACCCGCGCCACCACGTCGTGCGACGTCATGCCGCCGGGCTTGTCCACCACGATGAGACCGTCAGTGCTCACGACCGCCAAGCCTGCCAGACGGCGGTGAGTGGGCGGCCACCGCACGCCACGTTCCGGCACCCGGCCGGGGCGGAGCCAGCACGGCGGGGCGGGGAAGGGACCGCGCGACGGGCCCGCCGAATGCGACGATCGTGCGGCCTCCCCGCCCATCGCCCCTTGGAAGCGCACCGTGACCGACGCGCAGTCGCCCACCCCCACCGACACCCGTGACCTGTTCTCGACCAGGAACGAACTGGTCCGAGTGCCGTCCTGGACGCGCGACGGCGCCCAGGTCACCGTGCGGGGGCGTGAGCCGCGAGACGATCCGCGAGGGCGCCATAGCGCTCGAAACGACGACGTGGGGCGGTTCCGCCCCCGGGCCGGTAGCCACCGGCGACGTCTACGGCCCGGGCCGGCGTCCGGGTGACGACGAGCAGTGCTGACGACCGGCGACGTCGGTGAGACCACCTGACCCCACCACCGCAGAGGAACGACGATGACCTCCGACCGACCCCCGTCCCACACGCACCGCCCCCGGGTCGACCTGCCACAGTGGATGCGCGAACCGACGCCGCCACGCCGCACCCCGGGCCGCCTCGTGGACACGCTGATCGAGCGCTGGCCGCCGTCGCGCCGGGCGCGGCGGGCGCTGTGGCGGTGGCGCGACCGCACCCGGTGGAGCGAGTCGCACCCGAAGGCGACCGCCGTGGTGTCGTTCCTCGTGGTCGCCGCAGCGGGCACCGCCTTGGTGTTCGGGGCCTATTACCTGCTCGCCCTCGCCCTCGGCACGGGCTACGGGAGCTGACGGAGAGCCTGGGTCATCCGGGACGACGTCCTCACCTACCGGACCGCCCCGACCACCGCCCACCCGCCGGAGCGCAGCCGCAGCAGCAACGCCACGAGCCGGATCACCACGAACAGGGTGAGCCCCGCCCAGATGCCGCCCAGCCCCAGGTCCAGCCCGTACGCCAGCCAGATCGCCGGCAGGAAACCGCCGAGCGCGGCCACGATGGTGAGGTTGCGCAGGTAGCGCACGTCCCCCGCGCCGATCAGCACCCCGTCGAGGGCGAAGACCACCCCGGCGAGGGGCTGCATCGCGGCGAACCAGGGCCAGGCCAGCATCGCCTGCTCGCGTACCTGCTGGTCGGAGCTGAACCAGGACGGCACCACGCCGGCGCCGGCGGCGATCAGCACCGCGAAGCCGATCCCGCAGGCGCCGCCGAGCAGCGCGAAGCGGCGGGCCAGCGCGCGGGCGCCGGCGCCGTCCCCGGCTCCGAGCGCGGCGCCGACCAGAGCCTGGGCGGCGATGGCGAGCGCGTCCAGCACCAGAGCGGTGAAGAACCACAGTTGCAGCGCGATCTGGTGGGCGCCGACGGCCGCGGCGCCGAAGCGGGCCGCGACCGCGGTGGCGGAGAGGAAGCTGGCCTGGAACGCCAGACCCCGGACGAGCAGATCGCGACTGAGCGCCAACTGTTGCCGGATGAGTCGGGGCCGGGGCCGCAGCGACACCCGCTCGCGGACCAGCGCCGCCGCGAAGAGAGCACCGGAGACGGTCTGGGCGACCGCGTTGGCGACCGCCGAGCCGACCAGGCCGAGCCCGGCCGGGTAGACCAGCAGCGGGCAGAGCACCGCCGAGAGCAGGTTGGGCGCGAGCACGAACAGCAGCGGGCGGCGGGTGTCCTGGATGCCGCGCAGCCAGCCGTTGCCGGCGGCGGCGAGCAGCAGGCCGGGGGCGCCGAGCGCCGCGACGCGCAGCCACTGCCCGGCCGCGCCGGCCACGTCGCCGCCCCCTCCGGCGAGGGTTCGCGCCAACGCGCCGCCGCCGACCTGCATGCCGAGCGCCACCAGCACCCCGGCGGAGAACGCGAGCCAGGATGCCTGCACGCCCTCGGCCACCGCCGCCGCCCGGTCGCCGGAGCCGAACCGCCGGGCCGCCCGCCCCGTGATGCCGTACGCCAGGACGGTGCCCAACCAGGCGGTGAGGGTCATCACGGTGCCGCCGACGGCGAGCGCGGCGAGCGGCGCCCGGCCGAGGTGCCCGACGACCGCCGTGTCGACCAGCACATAGAGCGGCTCGGCGGCGAGCACCACCAGGGCGGGCAGTGCGAGGGCGGCGATCCGGCGCGGCGGCACGACCGCGGTGGCTTTCTGGCTCATCGACATCGATCCTGGCACGCCGCTGGTAAGGACCACAATACCTGTGATCTCTTACGCCCCGGTCCGGCGCCGGCCACGTCGGCACAACCCGGACCCAGCGTCGTCCCCGGTTTCCACCGCCCTCACCGCCCCCGGCGGCAGGTCGAACCGGTGCCCGTGGCGGGCAAGTGCCTGCTACCCCTGCCGCAGTGGTGGAGGATGTCCACGTTGAGGGCGCTCGGACAGCCGACCGAGACGGGCGACCGCGTCCGCTCACAGCCGACCGAGACATCCGCGTCCACTCACAGCCGGCCGAGACGGGCGACCGTGACCGCTCACAGCCGGCCGAGACGGGCGACCGCGTTGAGGGCGCTCGGACAGTCCGCCGACGTCACGGCGCGCAAGGTCAACGGCAGCCTCGTGCCGGGCACGCCGACGCGACGGCCGGCGGGGCGACCGCCCGAGAGGGCCGGCCGCCCGCGTTCACGGCGAACGCCACACCGAGCCCTCGGGCGGCGTCACGAGGGCGGTGGACGGGGTCGCGAAAGTCTTCGGACGATCGACAGAGCCCTCATGGCGAACATCGAGCCCCAGGACGTCTCGATGGCGGGAGTCGCGTCCGATGGAAGCCTCGCGGAAGCAGGCACGCGGCGGAGGTCGGGGCGAGCGGGACGACGTCGAGGGCAGCGACGGCCGGGGACGGCGGTGCATGGATCCGGCCGGCGTCCACCCGTACGGCGCGGCGAACTCGACGGTCATGGCAGAAGGGCTCGGCCCGGCCGAGGCGTCCGGCCCCGGGACTGGGTCGACATCTCGGGCGCCCGGTGGGCCGCCAGGTGAATCGGCATCCAGCACGACGATCGGGCGGCCAAGCCCGGCGAGCGACTGGGGCCGGCGGGCAACCGGGGCCGGCGGGCAACCGGGGCCGGCGGGCAACCGGGGCCGGCGAGCGACCGAACCGGTGGGCGGCACCGGTCAGGCCGGCAGGGTCAGCGAAGCGGGACGCGGCGGGCGGGACGGCGACGTCGTACGCATGACATCGGCGGCGTCATCACCGCCGGCCAGCCAGGGTCACTGACGGGTGTCCATCGAGGTCTGCAGGGCGCGCCGCATCTGCTCGCGCGCCTCGTCGGTGGTGTCGGGCTTGGGCTTGGACGCCATGGGAGTACCCCTTCCAGGGTGTGGACCGTCACCGACGGCCCTGCGGGCGGTTGCTGAGCGCCGACGGCGGTCCGGGATCACCGGAGCGGCTCGCCTGGCAGCGTGAGCCCGGGTCGATCGACCCTGGAGGGTGGCGGGTGCCGGGTGTGGAACCACCGCCCTGACCTGCGCCGCAGCGCCGGCCCTTTCCCAAGTTAACGTTTACTTTCCACATGGTGCCCGTTGATCCCGTCATCTGGACACGCAGCGATCATGGTCAACTCCAGACGCGCCAAACGGCGGCATCCCTCGCCAGGGATACCGCCAGATTCCGCAAGTGGAGTCGATCAACCGGGGGCGGGGCCCGCGCGCAGGCGGGCCGGCCAGGCGGGCAGGCCAGGCGGGCAGGCCAGGCGGGCAGGCGGGCAGGCGGGCAGGCGTCGGCGAGGACCTGGTCTCCCCGTGGTAGGCAGGCAGCCAGGCGGGGAGGGCCCACGGGCAGGCGGGCACGGCCAGGCAGGCGCAGGCAGCCAGGCGGGGAGGGCACGCAGGCGAGCACGGGCAGGCGGGCGAGGGCG
>NZ_SMKN01000428.1 GCF_004348675.1 Micromonospora sp. KC606
GATGGTGTCGGCGGTGCGGTTGGGCAGCACGTCGATCCGCTCGTGGCTCTCGGCGTCGATGACCACGGTGGCATAGCGGCGTCGCCGGCGCGGAGCGAAATCGTCTACGCCGATCACGCGAGGAACTCGCCCGGTGGGCAACGGGATGCGCGACAGGGCACGCAGGGCCGTGTGACGGGACAGGCCCATGGCGAGTGTCGCCAGCAAACGCGCCCCTGCCCGGCCCGCCCCGGCGACGCCCGCACATCGGGCAGACCCATGATGTTCTGCGGCGTCCGGGCCCGCACCACGATCCGCTCACCTTCGTCGACCACGTCCTCGGTGACCAGCGGGGACAACCCCGAGGACACCGCCTGCACACGCTTGTTGACGAACTCCACACAGGAGGCAACGAGGCCTCGCCACCCTCTGTCACCACCGAAGGTGAGACAGGG
>NZ_SMKN01000045.1 GCF_004348675.1 Micromonospora sp. KC606
GGGTCGCCGGGGCTCTGTTCCTCCGGGCCGCCCGGCGCGCTGAAGTCGAAGTTCGCCAGCTCGTCGTCCAGATCGGTGCTGCGGGTCGCGAAGGCCACCGGGTCGGCGAAGTCGTCGTCCGACGGGAGCAGGTCGGGGTGGCCCCAGACCGCGTCCCGACCGGCGATGCCTCGGTGCGTGGTGAGCGCCGCCCAGAGCGCGGACGCCTCACGCAGCCGACGCGGACGCAACTCCAGGCCCACCAGCGCGGCGAAGGTCTGCTCGGCCGGCCCGCCGGCGGCCCGGCGACGGCGGAACGCCTCACCGAGGCGTACCACGTTCGGCAGGCGCTCACCGGCGGCGTTGTCCACCACGTGGCAGACCCACCCCTCGACCAGCGCCAGCACCGTCTCCAGCCGGGCCAGTGACGCCTTCTGCGCCGGGGTGTCCTCCGGGGTGAAGATGCCCTCCAGGGCGATCGCCTGCATCGACTCCGGGTCGGTCGGGTCGACCCGACCCATCGCCTCCTCGATCGCCTCCCGGTTGACCCGGATGCCCGAGGCGTAGTTCTCCACCGCGGCCAGCACATGCCCGCGCAGCCACGGCACGTGCTCGAAGAGCCGCTGGTGGGCTGCCTCGCGCAGGGCGACGTAGAGGCGTACCTCGTCCTCCGGCAGCTCCAGGCCCTCGCCGTACGCGCGGATGTTGGCCGGGACCAGCGCCGCCGTGCCGGCCGGGCCGAGCGGCAGGCCGATGTCGCCGGCGGAGAGCACCTCGGCGGCGAGCGAGCCCAGCGCCTGGCCGAGCTGCCCGCCGAAGAGTGCCCCGCCGAGGGTGGCCACCATGGACTGCATCGGGCCGAGCTGGGCGCGTGCCTCCGGCGGCACCAGATCACCCATCGCGCCGACCATCCGGCTGGCCACCGGGTCGCAGAGCTTGCGCCAGACGTCCAGGGTCTTGTAGATCCACTCGTTGCGGTTCCAGGCCACCGACGTGCGGATGCCCGACGGCAGGTCGGAGGCGGGCTCCAGCCAGAGGTCGGCGATCCTCAGCGCCTCCTCCACCGCGTGCCGCTCGTACGGCGACACCGCCGGGTCGCCCGTCGCGGCGAGCTGACTGGCCGCCACCTGACGGGCTAGGTCCCAGTTGACCGGCCCGCTGCCCGACGCGGAGAGCAGGTGCTGCAACTGCGACATGAACTGCTGCATCTGCGCGGGGTCGTTGGGGTCTGGTGGTTGCCCACCCGGGAGCGCGAAACCGAACGGAATATCAGGCACGACGTCTACGGTACGCGGACCGCGCCGCAGGTAGCCGCCACTGGCGTTGCGCTGAGGGCGAAGTCGTCAGCGCATCGTCCGGCCCGCCCCAGCCTGGTCGGTACGCTCTGCCGCATGAGACGTCGCGGCGTGACCGTCCTGCTCGGTGCTCTGCTCACCACCCTGCTGAGCATCGGTGTGCTCGGTGCGCCCATCCCGTACGTGGTGCTCGGCCCCGGTCCGACCGTCGACACTCTGGGCACCTCCGACGGCAAGGAGATCATCCAGGTCGGCGGCCGGTCGACGTCGACCTCCGCCGGGCAGTTGCGGATGACCACGGTGGGTGTGCAACCCACGGTCAAACTACGCGCGGCGATCGCCGGCTGGCTGTCGAAGGACGAGGCGGTGGTGCCGCGCGAGCTGGTCTACCCGCCGGACGAGAGCCAGGAGGAGGTGGACAAGCGCAACGCCGAGGATTTCCGCAACTCGCAGACCAGCGCCGAGACCGCCGCCCTGGTCGAGCTCGGCTATCCCGTCCAGGTGGTGGTCAAGGAGGTTGCGGCGGACGGCCCGTCAGTCGGCGTGCTCAGAGCCGGTGACATCGTCACCACCGTCGACGGGGCGAAGGTGACCACCGCGGGGAAGCTGGTCGAACTGGTTCGGGCCAAGCCGGCCGGCACCGCGCTGAGGATCGGCTACACCCGGGACGGGGTCGCCGGGACGGCCACCGTCACCAGCCGCGAGCAGGACGGCCGGCCGAGGATCGGCCTGGTCCCCGACCAGCGCCAGCCGCATCCGTTCACCCTCAAGATCGACCTGAACAACATCGGCGGGCCGAGCGCCGGGTTGATGTTCGCCCTCGGCATCATCGACAAGCTCGAACCGGCCGACCTCACCGGCGGAAAGATCGTCGCCGGCACCGGCACCATCGACGACGAGGGGCAGGTCGGGCCGATCGGCGGCATCGCCCAGAAGCTGGTCGGGGCGAAGGAGGCCGGGGCCGACGTCTTCCTCGTGCCGGCCGGGAACTGCGCCGAAGCGGTCCGCAATCCGCAGCCCGACCTGCCCCTGATCAGGGTCGGCTCATTGGCCGAGGCATTGACGGCGCTGGAGACGCTCCGGTCCGGAGGGCAGCCGGCACGGTGCTGATCGCGCATGCCGGCGGCGACGTGGCACGACCGTGACCGGACAGTGTCAGGAACACCCCGTACTCTGGGTGCCTGTCCGGAGCCGATCACATCGAGCGTGCGGAGCCAACAGTGGTCATGCGTAGCAGCCCCCTGCCGAGGATGAGTCGGCGCGGACGCGTCACCATCGGGGTTTTGGTCGGGGTGTTCGTGTTGTTCACCCTGCTCGGCTGGGGCGTCCAGGCGTGGACGGACTGGCTCTGGTTCCAGGAGGTCCGTTACACCCAGGTGTTCACCGGTGTGCTGGTCACCCGGCTGCTCCTGTTCCTCACCGTCGGCGTCGGCCTGGCGCTCTTCGTCGGCGGCAACCTCTGGCTGGCGTACCGGCTGCGGCCGATGCTGCGACCGCACTCGTTGGAGCAGGCCACCCTGGAGCGGTACCGGATGCTGATCAGCCCCCGGATCGGCACCTGGATCAGCCTGACCGCGGCCGTGCTCGGGCTCTTCGCCGGCCTGTCGGCGCAGGGCCGCTGGAACCAGTGGTTGCTCTTCCGCAACGGTGGCTCGTTCGGCGTCAAGGATCCGGAGTTCGGCGTCGACGTCGGGTTCTACGTCTTCCAGTTGCCCTTCCTGCGCTACCTGCTCGGCGTCGGCTTCACCGCGGTGGTGCTCGCCCTGCTCGGCGCGTTGGCCGCGCACTACGTCTTCGGCGGGGTGCGGTTGCAGGGCGTCGGCGACCGGATGACCAACGCGGCACGCGCTCACCTCAGC
The DNA here is from genome assembly GCF_004348675.1 of Micromonospora sp. KC606. Classification (GTDB taxonomy): domain Bacteria; phylum Actinomycetota; class Actinomycetes; order Mycobacteriales; family Micromonosporaceae; genus Micromonospora. The sequence continues at coordinate 3,134 of NZ_SMKN01000045.1, forward strand.
ACGTTGGTCGCCGTCTTCGTCCTGCTCAAGGCCGTCGCGTACGTGCTGGACCGGCGGGCGATGCTGCTGGAGTACAACGAGGGGGCGAAGCTCTACGGCGCCGGCTATGCCGACGTCAACGCCCTCCTGCCGGCCAAGGAGATCCTGGCCTGGATCTCCGTCGTGGTGGCGATCGCGATCATCGTGTTCTCCAACGCGGTGATGCGGAACCTGGTCTGGCCGGGCATCTCGCTGGCCCTGCTCGGCGTCTCCGCCGTCGCGATCGGCGGCATCTACCCGTGGGCGGTGCAGACCTTCGAGGTGAAGCCGAGCGCCCGGGACAAGGAGGCGCCGTTCATCGAGCGCAGCATCACGGCCACCCGGACGGCGTTCGAACTCGCCGACACGAAGACCACCGGGTACGCGGCGAGCAACCTGAGGCCCCCGGCGAGCCTGGCCTCCGACACCGCGGTGGTGCCGAACGTGCGGCTGCTCGACCCGCAGCTGGTCTCCGAGACCTACACCCAGCTCCAGCAGGTCCGCGGCTTCTACGACTTCGGTCCGAAGCTCGACATCGACCGGTACTCGGTGGCGAACAAGACCTCTGACTACGTGGTCGGCGTGCGCGAGATCAACTACAACGAGCTGACCGACCAGCAGAGCAACTGGATCAACAAACACACCGTCTACACCCACGGGTACGGCCTCGTGGCGGCCCCGGCCAACCAGGTGGTCTGCGGCGGTCAGCCGTACTTCGTCTCCGGCTTCCTCGGCGAGAAGGCGCAGGAGGCGTGCTCCTCGCAGGCCGAGCAGATACCGGCCAGCCAGCCACGGATCTACTACGGCGAGCGGATGGGCCCGAACGACTACGCCATCGTCGGGCAGTCCGAGGCGGGCAAGCACGCCGAGTTCGACCGCCCGACGCCGACCACCGGCGGCGAGCAGTACTACACCTACACCGGTGAGGGCGGCGTCGAGATCGGCTCGTTCACCCGCCGGCTGCTCTACGCGATCAAGGAGCAGGAGACCAACTTCCTGCTCTCCGAGGCGGTCAACGACAACTCCCGACTGCTCTACGTACGCAACCCCCGTGACCGGGTGGAGAAGGTCGCGCCCTTCCTCACCCTCGACGGCGACCCGTACCCGGCGGTGGTCGGCGGCCGGGTCCAGTGGATCATCGACGGTTACACCACGGCGGCCACCTACCCGTACGCCGAGCGGGTCAACCTGCAGACCGAGACCGCCGACGAACTGACCAACCGGGGCACGTTCCAGCTGGCCCGGGAGAACGTCAACTACATGCGCAACTCGGTGAAGGCCACCGTCGACGCGTACGACGGCACCGTCCGGCTCTACGAGTTCGACGAGGACGACCCGGTGCTCAAGGCGTGGAACAAGGCCTTCGGCGGTGACCTGGTGCTGCCGAAGAGCGCCATCCCGGCGGAGCTGGCCGCGCACTTCCGCTACCCGGTGGACATGTTCAAGGTGCAGCGGAACCTGCTCACCAAGTTCCACGTCACCGAACCCGGCGACTTCTACTCCGGGCAGGACTTCTGGCAGGTGCCGAACGTGCCGGACGCGCCGGACAGCGGGCAGAAGCAGCCGCCGTACTACCTGTTCACCCAGTTCCCGGGGCAGGAGTCGCCCCGGTTCCAGCTCACCGCCGCGGTCACCCCGAACGGCCGGCAGAACCTCGCCGCGTTGATCTCCGGGTCGTACGTCGACGGCCGGCCCCAACTGGAGGTGCTGGAGCTGCCGGACCAGACCCGGGTCTCCGGGCCGGTGCAGGTGCACCAGCAGATGACCAACAACGCCAACATCCGGCAGCAGCTCAACCTGCTCTCGTCCAACCAGGCGCAGGTGCAGTACGGCAACCTGCTCTCCCTGCCGTTCGGCGACGGGATGCTCTACGTCGAGCCGGTGTACGTCAAGAGCAACCAGCAGGACGCGTACCCGCTGCTGCAGAAGGTGCTGCTGTCCTACGGCGACGGCGGGTCGTACGTGGTGTTGGCCGACAACATCACCGACGGGATCAAGCAGCTCGTCGACCAGGGCAAGCGGGCGGCGCCGGGCACCCCGCCGCCGGCCGATGACACCCCGCCGCCGCCCGGCGGCACCCCGCCGCCTCCGGGTGGCACCGCCCCGTTGACCGGTGAGCTGGCCGCCGCGGCGGAGCGGGTGCAGTCGGCGATTGTCGAGGTGAAGGCCGCGCAGACGTCCGGCGACTTCGAGCGGTACGGCCGGGCCCTCAAGGCGCTGGACGAGGCGATGACCGCGTTCCAGCAGGCGCAGCGCACGGCTGCTCCGGGCGGTGGCGCGGCGCCGACGCCCAGCGGCAGCCCGTCCGGCTCACCCGCACCGTCGCCGAACGCCTGATCCGTTCCGACGGCGAGCCCGCGACCCGACGACCGGCACCGGTCGGCAGGTCGCGGGCTTCGTCTTGCCAAGCTGGTCGCCCGCAACCTCGGTGCTGGGGACCGAGGGCTAGGAGGGTAGTTCCAGCCCCAAGTCCCAGGTCGACGCAGACATTCGCCGCACGGTGGAGGCGGTCCGGGGCTGGCTGGATTGAGGGGTGCCGGGCCCGTTTTGCGGGTTCGGGGGCCGGTGCGCTACGGTTAACGAGGCGACGCGGGGTGGAGCAGCTCGGTAGCTCGCTGGGCTCATAACCCAGAGGTCGCAGGTTCAAATCCTGTCCCCGCTACCACGACGAACGGCCCGAGGATCTGATCCTCGGGCCGTTCGCCTCTCCCGAGGCCGGGCCGTCGGCCCGCGTTCCAGCCCTGGCGCCCAATCCGCGATCTTCAGGCCCGCCCTGGTCCGTGACCCACGATCTTCGCGGCTCGGCTCTCCAACCCGGTTCCGGCGGGCCAGGAGGGTGGGGCAGGGTTCCGGAGCGGCGTTCGGCGTCCGTCCGACCAGTCGGGGCCGCCGCTTACGTCGGCCGAGGGTGCCCGGACGGTCGATCCGGGGACCCGACGGATCTCCACGACGGGGATGCGCTAGGCTTATGGAGGCGACGCGGGGTGGAGCAGCTCGGTAGCTCGCTGGGCTCATAACCCAGAGGTCGCAGGTTCAAATCCTGTCCCCGCTACCACGACGAACGGCCCGAGGATCTGATCCTCGGGCCGTTCGCATTCCCCCGGGCCTCCGATGTCCGGGTCCCACGTGCGGCTGGTCGACCAGGGCGTTCGGCCTGTCCGGGTGCCGAGGTTGCCCATCTCGGTCAGGATGGGGGCATGTCTTCTTGGAACAGGTGGTGGGGCCGACTGAGCGCGGTCCTCGGAGCGGTCGTGCTCTCGGTGTTCGTGCCGGTCGCGGCCTGGGCGTCCACGGGCACGGGTGAGCTGGTGGTGGAGGCGGCGCGACGCAGGGGCCGGGGTGGCGGATTCCTCGGCCTGTTGTGCTGCCTCGTGGTGGTCGTGGCGATCGTCCTGCTGGTGCTGCGGCTGATGCGCAACCGTCGCAACCGTCCGCCGCGCTGACGGTCCCGAGCCGGGTGATCCGATCCACGACCGCGCGCCCGGGCCGCGACCCGCGTGGGGTCGCGATCCGTCGTGCCGCGACCCGGGTTGTTCGCGCGACCCGGCGCCGGCGACCGGTCGTGGGTCGGCACGGGGTCGCGGTCAGGCGGCGAGGGCGGACTGTGCCTGCGCCATGAACCTGAAGGTGGTGGTCCGCACCCCGGCCTCCCCGGAGCGGATGGTCCGGGCCGAGGCGGCGAGCAGCGTGCACACCCGTCCGTGCCCCTGGGGCGGTGGTGCGGGTGCTGCGCCGACCAGATCGCGCAGTGCCGTGCCTAGGGCGGCGACGCGCCTGGGCACCGGGTCGGTGAGCGACCGGGTGACGGCCTCCCGTACGGCGAGGTCGGGCGGGAGCCCGCGTTCGATGCTGAGGACGCGGCCCGCCTCGACGTCGGTGGCGAGGAACCGGATGACATCGGCCACCAAGGAGGGGTGCCGGGTGCCGTGGAACCCGGCCCAGTACATCGAGGCACGGTCCCACTCGGCGGCAGTCGGGCCGGGGAAGCCGACCAGGGCCAACTCGTCGTTGGTGTGGCGCTGCAACTCGGGAAGCTGGTGCGACCAGGCGAACGAGGCGGCGGTGTGCCCGGTCACCACGAGTTGCCGCGCCGGCTCGCCGCCGTCGGCCCGGTCGACGAGCGCCGGCGCCGGGGTGGCCAGCTCGAGCCGGGCTCGCTGCCAGAGCTCGAACCAGTCCACCAGGAGGTTCGAGTCGAAGCCGAGCTGCCGTCCCTGGTAGAACTTCGCGCCCTGGCCGCGCAGCCAGAGCCACAGCGCGCGCTGGTCGCCCGAGGGATCCATGGTGCCGGCCACCCGGCCGTTGCTGGCCCGGGTCACCCGGGCGGCCCACGACACGTAGTCGGCCCAGGGCATGGCCGTCGGCGCCGGCACCCCGAGCCGACGCAGCAGATCCTTGTTGTAGACGACGGCCGCGTGGGTCTGCGCGGCCGGGACGCCGACGGTGCGTCCGTCCACCTGGCTGTACTCGACCAGTCCGGGCGGCAGGTTACTCAGGTCGAGTCGGCCGTCCGCGGCGTACGGGCCGAGGTCGAGTGTGATGCCCCGGTGCGCGTACTCGGTCAGCATCGAATCGTCGAGCTGGAGCAGGTCCGGCACGTTGCCGCCGGCGGACTGGGTGGCGAGCCGGTCGTAGTAGCCGTCCACCCCCTGCCAGGTCACCCGGAAGGTGACCCGGGGGTTGCGGGTGGAGTAGAGCCGCAGGGCCCGCTCGGTCGACTGGGCCCGAAGGGTGTCGCCGAACCAGAAGACCGACAGCTCGGTCGGCCCGTCGTCGGTGCGGCCGGCGGCCTCCTCGCGGCATCCGGTGAGCCCGCCGGCGGCGAGCGCCGGCACCGCCAGCAGTGCGCCGAGCAGCCGCCGCCGGGCCGGGTCGACGCCGGGCCGGGAAATCGGGGTACGGGCAACGGGCACGGGGGCTCCTGGGTAGGTGGACGGGGGCCGGACCATTCACGCAGGCCCGCGTCCGGGTGTCAACGGACTGCCGGTTCCGGTGACGGCAACGGCTGCGAGAGGAGCGGCGTCGGCGCACCGGGTGTTGCCCGCCGCGTGGTCTACTAGGCCGCGTGGAACTTCTGCACTCCGGCAAGGTACGGGACGTCTACGCCGACGGCGACGACCTGATCCTGGTCGCCTCCGACCGCATCTCGATCTACGACGTGGTGCTGCCGACCCCGATTCCCGACAAGGGCAAACTGCTCACCGCGCTCTCGCTCTGGTGGTTCGAGCAGCTCGCCGACCTGGTGCCCCACCACGTCCTGTCGGCCACCGACGTGCCGGCGGAGGTCGCCGACCGGGCGATCCGCTGCCGCCGGCTGGACATGGTGCCGGTCGAGTGCGTGGCGCGCGGCTACCTCACCGGCGGTGGTCTGAAGGAGTACCAGGCCACCGGCAGGGTTTCCGGGGTGGAGTTGCCGCGCGGCCTGGTCGAGGCGTCGATCCTTCCCGAGCCGATCTTCACGCCGTCGACCAAGGCGCCGGTGGGGGAGCACGACGAGCCGATCACCTTCGCCCAGGTGATGGAGAAGGTAGGCGCCGAGACCGCCGAGCGGTTGCGGCAGATCACCCTCGACGTCTACCGCCGGGGCGCGGAACTCGCCGCCGACCGGGGCATCCTGATCGCCGACACCAAGATCGAGCTGGGGTGGGCGGCCGACGGCACGCTCATGATCGGCGACGAGTTGCTCACCTCGGACTCGTCCCGGTTCTGGCCGGCCGAGTCGTACCAGCCCGGCCGCGCACAGTTCTCCTACGACAAGCAGTACGTCCGGGACTGGGCGGTGCGCACCGGCTGGGACAAGCAGCCGCCGGCGCCCGAGGTGCCCGCCGAGGTGGTCGAGGCGACCCGGGCCCGCTACGTCGACGTCTACGAGAAGCTCACCGGCAACCGCTGGGCCTGACCGAGGGCCGGTGCCCGGTGACCCCGCCGCACAGCCGGGCCGGCGGTGCCGTCACCCCACCCAGTCCAGGGTGCGGGCGACGGCCTTGCGCCACTGACGTAGCTCCCGGTCGCGGTGCGCGGGCGTCATCGTGGACTCCCACTGGGCGTCCGAGCGCCACTGGGTCCGCAGGGTGGCCAGGTCCGGCCAGAACCCGACCGCCAGGCCGGCCGCGTACGCCGCGCCTAGGCAGGTGGTCTCGGTGATCCGGGACCGCACCACCGGCACGTCGAGGACGTCGGCGAGGAACTGCATCAGCAGGCCGTTCGCCGTCATCCCGCCATCCACCCGGAGCCGGCGCAACGCCACGTCCGAGTCGGCGTTCATCGCGTCGACCACCTCACGGGTCTGCCAGGCCGATGCCTCCAGCGCGGCGCGGGCCAGGTGACCCCTGGTGATGTAGCCGGTCAGCCCGGCGATCACCCCCCGGGCGTCGCTGCGCCAGTGCGGCGCGAACAGCCCGGAGAAGGCCGGCACCACGTAGCAACCGCCGTTGTCGTCGACCGTGCGGGCCAGCTCCTCCACCTCCGTGGCGGAGGAGATTAGGCCCAGGTTGTCCCGCAGCCACTGCACCAGCGAGCCGGTCACCGCGATCGCCCCCTCCAGCGCGTACGCTGCCGGGTGCCCGTCGATCTGGTACGCCACCGTGGTGAGCAGGCCGTGCGTGGAGGGGACCGGGCTGGCTCCGGTGTTCAGCAGCAGGAAGCTGCCGGTGCCGTAGGTGCACTTCGCCTCGCCCGGCTGGAAGCAGGTCTGCCCGAACAGGGCGGCCTGCTGGTCGCCGAGGGCGCTGGCCACCGGCACCCCGGGCAGCAGCCCCTCGGCGGTGCCGTACACCTCGGCCGAGGAGCGGATCTCCGGCAGCATCGCCGCCGGCACCCGCATGACGTCGAGCAGCTCCGGATCCCAGTCCAGGGTCTCCAGGTCCATCAGCATGGTCCGGCTGGCGTTGGTCACGTCGGTGACGTGCCGCCCGGTCAGCTTCCAGATCAGCCAGCTGTCCATGGTGCCGAAGAGCACCTCACCCCGCTCCGCGCGCTCGCGTAGCCCGTCGACGTTGTCCAGCAGCCAGCGCAGCTTCGGCCCGGCGAAGTAGGTGGCCAGGGTCAGGCCGGTTCGTTCGCGCAGCTTCTGCTCCCCGTACGCCTCGGCCAACTCGTGCAGCAGTGGGCCGGTGCGGGTGTCCTGCCAGACGATGGCGTTGGCCACCGGGCGGCCGGTGGAGCGGTCCCAGACGACGGTGGTTTCCCGCTGGTTGGTGATGCCCACCGCCGCCAGCCCCGCCGGGCCGGCGCCGGCGTCGGCCAGCGCGTCCCGGACCACCAGCTGGACGTTGGACCAGATCTCCTCGGCGTCGTGCTCCACCCAGCCCGGCTGGGGGAAGATCTGCCGGTGCTCGCGCTGGGCCACGGAGACGATCTCCCCGGCCCGGTCGAAGACGATGCACCGGGACGAGGTGGTGCCCTGGTCGATGGCGGCGACGTACTCTCCGGTCATGGCGGCACCGTACCCGGCGGGGCCGCCCCCGGAGAACAGGTGCCGGCCCGTACGATCTGGGAACGTGCGTGACATCGCTGTCTTCAGTGGAACCGCCCATCCCGACCTCGCCGCCGAGATCTGCGCCCACCTCGACGTCCCCCTGCATCCGGTACGGGTGTCCCGGTTCGCCAACGACTGCCTCGAGGTGCAGTTGCAGGCGAACTGCCGGGAGCGGGACGTCTTCCTGATCCAGCCGCTGGTGCCCCCGGTGCAGGAGCATCTGGTCGAGCTGTTGCTCATGATCGACGCCGCCCGGGGCGCGTCCGCCGGACGGATCACCGTGGTGCTGCCGCACTACGCGTACGCCCGGTCGGACAAGAAGGATGCCCCGCGCATCTCCATCGGCGCCCGGCTCGTCGCGGACCTGCTCACCTCCGCCGGCGCCCACCGGGTGCTGGCGCTGACCCTGCACTCGCCGCAGGTGCACGGTTTCTTCAGCGTCCCGGTCGACCACCTGCACGCGCTGCGCGAGCTGGCCGCGCACTTCCGCCGGTACGACCTGAGCAACGCCGTCGTGGTCTCGCCGGACCTGGGCAACGCCAAGGAGGCGGCGGCGTTCGCGCGGATGCTGGGCACCCCGGTCGCCGCCGGCGCCAAGCAGCGGTTCAGCGACGACCGGGTCGAGATCAGTACGGTGATCGGTGACGTCGGCGACCGGGACGTGATCGTCCTGGACGATGAGATCGCCAAGGGCAGCACCGTCATCGAGCTGATGGCCCACCTACGGGAGCGCAACGTGCGCTCGATCCGGCTCGCCTGCACCCACGGGCTGTTCTCCAGCGGCGCGCTGGACCGGCTCGGCTCGCAGGAGGGGGTGCTGGAGATCGTCTGCACCAACACCGTGCCGATTCCGGAGGAGAAGCGGGTGCCGAAGCTGGAGATCCTCTCCGTGGCGCCCGCGCTGGCCGAGGCGATGCGCCGGATCCACAACGGCGAGTCGGTCAGTGCCCTCTTCGGCTGAGCCCGGCGACGCGACCAGCCGCGCGGGGCGTTGGTCCGCGCCGGCGGCTGCGCGGGCGCGCTAGTCCGTACCGGCAGGCCGGGGGGCGGCGAGGGTCGCGCTGATTCGTACGGTGGTGCCGGCCGGGCCGCTCTCGACCTCCATCGTGTCGCTCAGCTCGCGGGCCAGCCACAGCCCCCAACCGCCCGCGGTGTCCGGTGCCGGCCGGGACCGGTCGCCCAGCCGCTGGGCGCTGATGCCGCCCCCGTGGTCGGCGACCTCGCAGACGATCGCGCCAACGTGTTGCCAGAGCCGCAGGCGGCCCCGCCCGCCGCCGTGCCGGACGGCGTTGGTGATCAGCTCGTTGACCGCCAGCACGAAGTCGTCCAGGCGTTGGCCGCCCAGCCCAACCGACTGCGCACAGGAGCCGACCGAGTGTCGCAGCTCGGTCACCTGTGCCTGGTCGAAGGGCTGGGCAAGGAGAAGGGCGGGTTCGATGGGCACAACCGTACGTGGTGGTGGCGGATCTGCGTTCGTCATGCCCTGTCCCGACGGCGGGTCTCGGAGTTATTCGCGACATTTCCACCGTACGTCAGGATTCTCGACCTGGCGCAGGCCGGCTCGGTCGGAAGCCCGGCGGGGTGTGGCATCGTGTCGGCCATGTCGTCGCCGGGTGGTTTCGAGGACCCGCTCTGGCGGTCCATCGCCGTCTTCCGGTTCGCCTCGCTGGCGTACGTCTGCGTCCTGGTGGCCCGTGACGCCGACCGGTACGCCCACCCGTTCGTCGCCGTCGCCGTCCTGCTGGTGATGCTGGCCTGGTCCGGGGCGGCCACGGTCGGCTACGCCCGGCCGACGAACCGGGGCTGGCCGCTGCTTCTGGCCGACCTGACGATGGCGCTGGCCGTCCTCGCGGTCACCCCGTGGGTGGTCGGCCGGGCGGCGCTCGCCGCCGGCACCCCTACCCTGGCCGTGGTCTGGGAGGGCGGTCCCGTGCTGGCCTGGGCAGTCTCCGGCGGCCGGCGGCGCGGCGCGGTGGCCGGGGTGCTGCTGGGCGTGGCGGACCTGGCCGCCCGCGGGTTCAGCACCCCCTCGGTCACCGGGCTGATCCTGCTGCTGCTCGCTGGGGTGATCGTGGGGCACGTGGCCCGGCTGGCGGTGACGGCCGAGGAACGGATGCAGCGGGCGGTGGAGCTGGAGGCGGCCACCCGGGAGCGGGAGCGGTTGGCCCGGGGGATCCACGACTCGGTGCTCCAGGTTCTGGCGCTGGTGCAGCGGCGCGGCGCCCACCTCGCCGGCGAGGCCGGCGAACTGGCCCGCCTCGCCGGCGAGCAGGAGGCGGCGTTGCGGGCGCTCATCGCCGGCGGCGACCCGGTGCCCGCCGCAGCGGAGGACGACGCGCTGGATCTGCGCGCCCTGCTCGGCCGGTACGCCTCGGCGGCCGTCTCGGTCTCCGTTCCGGCGACCCCGGTCCCGCTGCCCGCCCGGACGGCGCGGGAGGTGGCGGCGGCGACCGTGGCGGCACTGGACAACGTCGAGCGGCACGCCGGTGGCCGGGCTTGGGTGCTGGTCGAGGACGAGGGGGAGATGGTGACCGTCTCGGTGCGCGACGCCGGCCCCGGCATTCCCGAGGGCCGCCTCGACGAGGCGGCCCGACAGGGGCGGCTCGGCTGGGCCCAGTCCATCCGGGGCCGGGTCGCCGACCTCGGCGGCGAGGTGCGTATCGCCTCCACCCCCGGCGAGGGCACCGAGATCGAACTGGTCGTTCCGAGGAAGGGGGGATGAGCGTGGTGCGGGTGATGGTGGTCGACGACCACCCGATGTGGCGCGAAGGGGTGGCCCGTGACCTCGCCGAGGCCGGCCACCATGTCGTCGCCACCAGCGGGGAGGGACGGCAGGCGATCCGGGTGGCCGCAGCCGCCCGCCCGGATGTGGTGGTGCTCGACCTCCAACTGCCCGACGTCTCCGGCGTGGCCGTGATCCGGGGGCTGCGCGCCGCGCTGCCCGAGGTGCGGGTGCTGATGCTCTCGGCCAGCGGCGAACAGCAGGGCGTGCTCGACGCGATGAAGGCCGGCGCCACCGGCTACCTGGTGAAGTCCGCCGCGCCGGCCGAGTTCCTCGACGCGGTCCGCCGTACCGCCGCCGGGGAGCCGGTCTTCACTCCGGGGCTGGCCGGGCTGGTGCTGGGGGAGTACCGGCGGCTCGCCGCCGCGCCGGCGCGGACGGTCGACAACGGGCGGGACCACGTCGCGCCCCGGCTCACCGAGCGGGAGACCGAGGTGCTGCGGCTGGTGGCCAAGGGCCTGTCGTACAAGCAGATCGCCGGGCGGTTGGGGCTGTCGCACCGGACGGTGCAGAACCACGTCCAGAACACGCTGGGCAAGCTTCAGCTGCACAACCGGGTGGAGCTGACCCGCTACGCGATCGAGCGCGGGCTGGACGCCTGACGGATCAGTGCGCCTCCGGGGGGCGGGTTTCGTGGACCGCCAGCTCCTCGGCGCTGGCGCCGCCACCGGCCGCGCCCGCGTCGTACGCGACGTTGTCGGTCTCCTGGTCGGTGTGCGCGCCCTCGTCCGGTTCGACCAGCCGGCCCACCTGGTGGTCGGCGACGGTGCCGAGTTGGCCGTGGTCGTAGATCGATACCGGGGAGTTCGGGTTCGAGGTGGGGCCCGGGTCGAGCACGTCGGCGTCGAGCTGGGCCTGGGCGGCGGCCTCGTCGCTGTCCGCCTCGGCGGCGATGTCCGGGTCGACCGGGCCGGCCAGCGGGTCGTCGGGGGCGCGCTCGTACTGCTCCCGCTGGAGCTTGTAGTCCAGCGACTCGCCGTCGAGCTGCTCTTCGGCGGTGGTCCCGAAGTGGTCCACCGCCACCGGCGTCCGGTCGCCCGGCAGCTGGGCCGGCGCGGGGCCGTCCGCCTCACGGCCGGTGAGGACGTCGTCGTTGGCGGTCGAGTCGTCGTCGGCGGTGTCGGGCAGGCCATCGGCCTCGGGGTCGGACAAGGGGGTCGGGTACTCGTCGTCGCGCATGGCTGACCACTACCCACTGCTGCCCATCGGGTAACCGCCACTGCGGCCTGAGATCGGGATGAAAGGGGAAAATCAGCCCTAGTGTGCGATTTCGTCCTCGGCGTGCAGCACGCACCACACCACCTTGCCGGTCGGCACCCGGGTGCTGCCCCAGCGCCGGGCCACCGTGTCGATGAGCAGCAGGCCACGACCCCCGGTCGAGGTCAGCGGAGCCCTCCCGGCGTACGTCGGCTGCTGCCGGGAGTGGTCGCGGACCGCGACGTGCAGGGAACTGTCGCGTGGGGCCAGCCGGACGGTCATCGGCGTCCGGGCGTGCGCCACCACGTTGTTGACCATCTCGGTGACCGCGATACACGCCGGCTCGGCCAGCTCCGGCATGCCCCAGCGGGCGCAGCCGTCGGCCACCAGCTCCCGGGCCCGGCGCGCCGCCCCCATCTCGGGTGCCAGGTCAAGGGCGAGCAGGGCGGCCAGCGGGCTGCGGGCCAGCGCGGCGGTGGCCTCGTCCAGGGTGGCGTAAACGGTCAGCCCGGCGACCGGCGGCCCGGCGACCGTCCCGGCCGGGTCCAGGACCAGCAGGTCGGCGGCGGGCCAGTCGACGACGGTACGCCGCACCTCGGCGAGCATTCGGGCGGCCGTCGCGTCGGTCGAGCGGAGCCCGGCGACGTCCACCACGATCGGGCCGGGCCGGTCGCTGAGCCGGGCCAGCAGGGCGGCCCGAACCCGGTCGGCGGCGACCGGCTCCAGCAGGCCGCTCAGTCGCACGACGGCGGACGACCCGTCCACCTCGACCAGGCATCGCGCGTCCGTCGGCATGATCGTCCCATTGTGCACCTCGGCGACCGGCCGTGCACCCGGCCGCTCCGGCCGGTTCACCGGCCGGGCCGTGTGCGTCGGGTCATCGCCGCCACCGCCCCGACCGTGGTGCCCGCGGCTGCCAGCCCGAACGCCGCCGCCATCCGGGCCAGCTGCCGGCGCCGGCCGTGCCAGCCGCCCTCACGGACCGCCTCCGCGTCTGGGCGGAAGACGTTCCCGCTGCTCTGCGCCGCCCGCGCGGGCCCGAACTGGGTGCGATGGACGTACCAGCCCAGCACCCCTTCGGCCAGTGCCGGCGCGAGCCGCCACTGCAGGCCCATCAGCCGCGCCGCGCCACCGGCGTACGCCTCGCGACGGGGCCGGCGCAGCAGCCGGACGATCGTCTCGGCCACCAACTCCGGCGGGTAGATCGGCGGCGGCGGGACCAGTTCCCGTCCGGTGTGGTTGCCGGCGTGCCGGAAGAACGGGGTGTCGATGGTGGCCGGCAGCACGGTGCAGACCGAGATGGCCCCCCGGCCGGTCACCCGCAGCTCCTGCCGGACGGTGTCGGCGAGCCCGCGGATGCCGTGCTTGGTGGCGTTGTACGCCGACTGGTACGGCATCGCCACCTCGGCCAGCACCGACGCGTTGTTGACCAGCACGCCGCCGCCGGACGCGCTCAGCCACGGCAACGCCGCCCGCATGCCGTACGCCGTGCCGAGCAGGTTGACCTCGACCACCCGGTGGAACTCCGCCACCGGAATCTCGTCGAAGAGGCCGACCGCGCTGACCGCCGCGTTGTTCACCCAGGCGTCGATCCGGCCGAACTCGGCCACCGCCCGAGCGGCCAGTTCCTCGACGGCCACCGGGTCCGTGACGTCCGTCGGCACGGCCAGCGCGCGGCCGCCCAGTTCCCGGCAGCGGTGGGCGACGGCGGACAGGGCGGGCCCACTGCGGGCGGCGAGGACGACGGCGGCGCACCGGCGGGCCAGGCCGTACGCCGTCGCGGTGCCTATTCCGCTGGAGGCACCGGTGATCACCACGGTTGCGTCGGCGAGCGGGCAGGTCAGCGGCATGCCTGGTCGGTACCCACGACCAGGCCGGGTCATGCCCGCCGAGGCCCCGCGATCCACCGTCGGGCCGGTGATCGACCCCGCGTGCCGGGACGCGGCGGGTTGGCCCGTTTGGCGGGATGGCGCGGGTGGCGATGGCGCGCGGGGCCGGGCCAGCCGGAGCACGCCGTGGGCCGTCCTCGTCGGCCTGTCGGTATCGGATCAGAACCGCCGGGACGGCCGATCGGCCCGGTCGACCTTACCCGCCAAGGGCGTCACGATTCCGCCCACCATCGGCCGGACCGGCTCGCACCACTCACGCTGACTGGTCCCGATCTGCCAGGTTTCGGCTCGTCAGCGCTCGGTTAATGGGACCCTCTGACCGGAGGATCATCCCTCGCAGATCGCATGGAGGTGCACCATGCGCGTCGGCCTCGTCTGCGCGCACGCCGGCCTCGCCCGGCATGCGGACGGCCCTGTCGTCGGCACCCACGAGCACATCGCCCGGGTCGCCGCCGAGCTGGCCGGTCGCGGCCACGACGTGCGGATCTACGAGCGCCGCGACGACCCGGCCCTGCCGCAGAGCGCCGAGGTCGACGGCTACCGCGTCGAACGGGTGCCCGTGGGACCGCCTCGCCCCACCCCCAGCGCCGAGCTCGTCGGGCACATGGCGGAGTTCGGGCGCTGGCTGGCCGGGCGGTGGGCCGGGGACTGGACGCCCGAGGTGGTGCACGGGCACTACTGGGTCGGTGGGTTGGCCGCCGCCCAGGCGGTCCGCGAGACGGACATCCCGGTCGTGCAGACCTTTCATTCCCTCGGCGTCGAGCAGCTGCGCCACCTCGGCCAGCGCTACGACGGCCCCGGGGAACGGATTCCGCTGGAGCGGGCGCTCACCCGTGCGGTCGACATCGCCATCGCCCAGAGCAACGACGAGGTCGACGAACTGACCCGGATGGGCCTGCAGCGCACCTCGGTGGCGATGGTGCCGACCGGGGTGGACGCCGTGCAGTTCCATCCCGACGGGGAAGCCGCCCCACGCGACCAGCGGCCCCGCATCCTCTCCGTGGGCGGCCTGTCGACCGGCCACGGCCAGGAGGACGTGATCCGGGCGCTGCGGCTGGTCGGCGATGCCGAACTGGTCATCGCCGGCGGGCCGCCGCCCGAGCAGCTCGCCACCCACGCCGAGGCCCGCCGGCTGCGTGAGCTGGCCGAACGCACCGGGGTGGCCGACCAGGTGAAGCTGGTGGGCGCGGTGCCGCACGACCAGATGGCCACCTGGTACCGCTCCGCCGACGTGGTGGCCTGCACCCCGCACTACGCCAGCGCCGGCCGGGTGTCGCTGGAGGCGATGGCCTGCGGCGTGCCGGTGGTCGGCTACGCGATGGGCGGCATCGCCGACGCCGTCGTGGACGAGGTCACCGGTCGGCTGGTGCCGCCGGGCGACGTCCGCACCCTCGGCGTCACGCTGCGCCGGCTCCTCGCCGACAACGCCGGACGGTTCGCGTACGGACACGCCGCCGTGGATCGGGTCCGGTGCAGCTACACCTGGGAACGCACCGCCGGCGCGCTGGAACGCCTCTACGAACGGGTGGTCGGGAAACGCAAGCCGGTCGAGGCGTGACCGGCGGCCCCTGACGGGCCGGTGCTCACCGGCTGGGTGGCACCGCCCGGCCCCGGGCAGCGCCGACCACCGCCCGCTCCCGTTCCCCGGCGACCGCGTGATGGTGCTGCGGCTCGGCGTACCGGGTCAACCCGATCACGGCGGCCAGGGTGACCAGGAAACCGATCGCGGCCAGCCACTCCCGCCCCGGCCAGATCTTGTCGTTGAGCAGCAGCAGACCGACGATCGCGGCGGGCACCGCGCCGGCGGCGTCCATCGCGGCGACCGCGGCCGTGGTGGAGCCGCGCTGCATGGCCAGGCCGAGCAGCAGTTGCCCCACCACGGAGTGCGCGATCAGCAGGTAGAGCAGCGGATCCCGGGCGAACGCCTCGACCGACGGCGCCGAGGCCAGCGGCCGGGCGGCGATCGCCGCCGCGGAGAAGGCCAACCCGGCCAGCGAGCCGAGCGCCACCGACCCGGGTGAGCCGTGCAGGCGTACCGCGAAGAAGCCGAGCACGCCGATGCCGCCGAGGGCGACCGCCAGGCCGATCAGGCCGGCGGTGCCGAGCGCCTTCGACGGGGCCGGCTGGGCGGAGAGCACCAGCGCGGTGATCCCGCCGAACAGGAGCATCAGCAGGATGATCTCGGCGGTCGGCAGGCGCCACTTCAGCACCACCACGCCGAGCACGGCGGTCACCCCGAGACCGGCGGCGACGCTCGCCTGCACCAGGAACAGCGGCAGGTCCCGCCGGGCCAGGAAGGCCAGCACGAACCCGGCCACCTGGCAGACCAACCCCACCACGTAGGTGCGGTGGCTGGCCAGCCGCAGCAGCAGGCCCGGGTCGAAGGTGTGGTGCACGGTCGTTCGGGCGGCGGCGACCGACTGCAACATGTTGGCGAAGCCGTACGCGACGATCATCGCCGCGAGAAAGCACCAGCCGGAGGACACCACCTGGCGAGGATAGAGGGTGCCGTCGGATCAGCGTGCGGTCGGCTGTCCCAGACGGCCGAGGACCTTCGCGTGCAACAGACCGTTCGTGGCAACCGCACTGGTCTCCACGGACGTCACTCCGCCCGGGGCGGGACGTCCCGCCAGGTCGGTGAACGTACCCCCGGCCTCGGTGACCACCGGCACCAGGGCGGCGACGTCCCACAGCGACAACTCGGGCTCGACCATCACGTCCAGTGCGCCCTCGGCGAGCAGCATGTACCCGTAGAAGTCGCCGTACGCCCGGCTGCGCCAGGTGTCCCGCATGATCTGGAGCACCGCCTCCAGCCGGCCCGCCTGCTCCCAACCGGTCAACGACGAGTAGCAGAAGCTCGCGTCGGCCAGGTCCCGCACCGCCGACACCCGGATCGGCTCGCCGGAGGCGGCGTCCGGTCCCGCGTACGCGCCCGCGCCGAGCGCGCCCCACCAGCGGCGGCCCAGCGCCGGGGCGGAGACCAGGCCGACCACCGGGCGGTCGTCCTCCAGCAGCGCGACCAGCGTGGCCCAGACCGGCACGCCACGGACGAAGTTCTTGGTCCCGTCGATCGGGTCGACGACCCAGCGCCGGCCCGCCGGACCGGTGGCGGGCTGCTCGCCGTACTCCTCGCCGAGCAGACCGTCGCCGGGACGCTCGCCGGCCAGCAGGGCCCGGATCTCCCGCTCCACGGCGGTGTCCGCGTCGGAGACGGGCGTGAGGTCCGGCTTCGCCTCCACCCGCAGGTCCTGCGCGCGGAACCGGGCCATCGAGATGGCGTCGGCGGCGTCGGCGAGCCGGTGGGCGAGGGCGATGTCGTCGGCGTACCCGG
Source organism: Micromonospora sp. KC606 (assembly GCF_004348675.1). Lineage (GTDB taxonomy): Bacteria > Actinomycetota > Actinomycetes > Mycobacteriales > Micromonosporaceae > Micromonospora. Next base: position 19,828 of record NZ_SMKN01000045.1, read on the forward strand.
TCATGCCGGCAACGGTAGCGGCGGCCTGGACCTGCCTCGCCGGGCGGGTCGCGTGGATTCGGATCCGCTGCGCCGGGCGGGTCGCGTGGATTCGGTCACGACCCGGCGAGCGGGTCGCCTGGGTTGCGCTCCGGCTCCCGCGGGTCGCCCTCCCCCGAGCGGGAGGCCAGCAACCGGCGGTACGACGCCAGCCGGCGCGGATCGGCCCTGCCGGCAGCCACCCAGGCGTCCAACGCGCAGTCGGCCGCCTCGGCCGTGTGCGGGCAGTTCGGCGGGCAGTCCACCGTCGCCTCGACCAGATCCGAGAAGCCGTGCAGCAGACTCTCCGCGGAGACGTGGGCGAGCCCGAAGCTGCGCACCCCCGGGGTGTCGACGATCCAGCCCGGGTCGCCGTCTGCGCCGACGGCGGGCAGCCGCAACGCCACCGCGCTGGTGGAGGTGTGCCGGCCCCGGCCGATCGCGCTGACCGTGCCCACCGCCCGGGAGGCGTCCGGCACCAGCCGGTTGACCAGCGTCGACTTGCCCACCCCGGAGTGCCCCACCAGCACCGACACCCGGCCGGCGAGCAGGGCCCGCAACGCGTCGAGGTCGGAGTCCGGCCGGATCAGCACGTACGGCAGTTCCAACTCGGCGTAGTAGCCGAGAACCTGCTCCGGGCCGGCCAGGTCGGCCTTGGTCAGGCAGAGCAACGGCTCGATGCCCGCGTCGTACGCGGCCACCAGGCAGCGGTCGATGAAACCGGTTCGCGGCGGCGGGTCGGCGAGCGCGTTGACGATCACCAGCTGGTCGGCGTTGGCGACCACGACCCGTTCCAGCCGCCCCTCGGCGGTCGTCTCGTCGTCGTCGGCCGTCCGCCGCAGCACCGAGCGCCGCTCGGCGATCCGGACGATCCGGGCCAGCGCGCCGGCCGCGCCGGACGTGTCGCCCACCAGGCTCACCCGGTCGCCCACCACCACCGACTTGCGCCCCAGTTCGCGGGCGCGCATCGCGGTGACGGTGGGGGCGTCGGGATCGGCGGCGGAGGAGAGCACGCAGGTGTAGCGGCCCCGGTCGACGGCGATCACGAAGCCCTCGACCGCGTCGGCGTGTTGCGGCCGGGTCCGGGTCCGGGGACGCGAGGACTTCCCGGGCCGGACCCGGACGTCTTCCTCGTCGTACTCCCGCCGTCTGCCTGCCAGAACCGCCCCCTTGTCCGCGTCAGCTCTTGCCGGTCACCATCGCCGACCATAGCGCCGGGAACTCGGGCATGGTCTTCGAGGTGCAGGCCACATCGTCCACCTCGATGCCCGGGACGGCCAGGCCGGCCACCGCGGCGGCGTGCGCCATCCGGTGGTCGGCGTAGGTGCGGAAGACTCCGCCACGCAGCGGGCGGGGCCGGATCTCCAGTCCGTCGTCGCTCTCGGTGATGTCCGCGCCGAGTGCGGTGAACTCGCGGGCCAGCGCCGCGATCCGGTCGGTCTCGTGGCCCCGGATGTGCGCTATCCCGGTCAGCCGGGAGGGGGCGTCGGCCAACATGGCCAGCGCGGTCAGCGCCGGGGTCAGCTCGCTGACGTCGGAGAGGTCGGCCTGCAGCCCGTGCACCGTGCCGGTGCCCCGCACCGTCAACCCGGCGGTGGTCAGGGTGACCTCGCCGCCCATCCGTTGCAGCAGCGAGCGCAGCTGCTCGACCGGCTGGGCGCTGCTGTGGGGCCAGCCCTGCAACGTCACCTCGCCGCCGGTGACCAGCGCGGCGGCGAAGAACGGCACGGCACCGGAAAGGTCCGGCTCGATCTCCCAGCCGCGCCCCGCCAGCGGACCGGGCTCGACCGTCCAGACGTCCGGCATGGCGTCGTCGACCGCCGCCCCGGCGGCCCGGAGCATCCGCACGGTCATCCGCAGGTGCGGCGCGGAGGGAACCGGCGGGCCGACGTGCCGGACCACCACACCCCGGTCGAACCGGGCCCCGGCGAGCAGCAGCCCGGAGACGAGCTGGCTGGAGGCCGAGGCGTCGATCACCACCTCACCCCCGGTGACCCGGCCGGTGCCCTGCACCACCAACGGCAGGCTGCCGGTGGCGGGAGCGTCGATGCGGACACCGAGGGAACGCAGCGCGCCGATCAGCGGGCCGAGCGGGCGGACCCGGACCTGCGGATCGCCGTCGAAGGTGACCCGCCCCTCAGCCAGCCCGGCGACCGGCGGCACGAAGCGCATCACCGTGCCGGCCAGCCCGACGTCGACGTGGGCCGGGCCGACCAGCGGATGCGGCCGGACCAGCCAGCGGTCGTCGTCGGAGACCGACACGTGCGCGCCCATCGCCCGCAACCCACCGGCCATCAGCTCGGTGTCCCGCGCGCGCAGCGGAGCGTGCAGGGTCGACGGGCCGCCGGCCAGCGCGCTGAGCACCAGGGCCCGGGCGGTCATCGACTTGGAGCCGGGCAGGCGCAGCGTCGCTGCCACCGGATCGCTGGCGGTCGGAGCGGTCCACGGCTGCGGCGGCCGGGTCGCGGTCAGATTCCCCACAGTGACATTGTGCCAAGTCCGCCGGCTCGCGGAACCCGCACGGCGGCCCGACTCCCGGTTGGCGGGACAGCCGACCCGGGCGCGGGGCGTTAGCGTGGGTGTCATGTGCGGGAGGTACGCGACGACCCGGAGCGCCGGCGACCTGAGTGCGCTGTTCGAGTCGTACGACGAAACCGACGGCCGGCTCGGGCCGGACCACAACGTCGCCCCGACCGACCCGGTGCCGCTGGTCCGGCTGGACGCCGAGGCCGGGCGGTTGCTGTCGGTGGGGCGGTGGGGGCTGGTGCCACACTGGTCCCGCTCGGCGGCCGGCGCCGCCCGGATGATCAACGCACGCTCCGAGACCGTCGCGACCAGCCGGGCGTACGCCAAGCCGTTCGCCCGCCGGCGCTGCCTCGTGCCGGCCGACGGCTGGTACGAGTGGGTCCGCCGTCCCGACGGCGGCAAGCAGCCCTACTACATGACCCCCCGGGACGGCTCGGTGCTGGCCTTTGCCGGCATCTGGTCGCAGTGGGAGTCACTGCTCACGTTCAGCGTGCTGACCACCGCCGCCGTCGGGGAGTTGGCCGAGGTGCACGACCGGATGCCGCTGCTGCTGCCCCGGGAGCGGTGGGACGACTGGCTGGGCCCGGCAGACGACCCGGCCGCGCTGCTCGTCCCGCCCTCGCCAGGGTGGCTCGCCGGGCTGGAGATCCGCCCGGTGGGGCCGGCGGTGGGGAACGTCCGTAACGACGGGCCCGAGTTGATCCAACGGGTGCCGTTGCCGTACGAGCGTACCGGGGAGGAAACGACGCTGCTCTGAATGTCGTTCACTCGACATTGTCGCGTACCAATTGCCAGAGTTCCGGGCGAAACGTCGCTCGGATCTTCAGGCATGTTTGCTCGCAGACTCTTGTCTCCACCTCCATCGGTGCGATAGAACCGAGCGCCGGCACTGGGAGCGTTTTCGCGCGGTGCGAATGACGCCCGTCGATCTTGTCGGTCCCACGGGGGAGGTGGGTGTGATGACCCGGGCGCGTATGCCCCGACCGCACGAAGTGGCCGCCGCGCGACGCGATCCGCGACTTTTGCGCGCCTTGCGGGAGCGGCGACAGGACGAAGCCTGGCGGACCAGGGGAACCTGCCAGAGCGTGGATCCGGAAACCTTCTTTCCGGCGCCCAACGAGCCGGCCGACGCCGCCGTCGCGCTCTGTCGCAGCTGCGACGTCCAGGGGTCCTGTCTGGCCTGGGCCCTGGAGGTCGGCGACTGCCACGGCGTCTGGGGTGGCACCACCCCACGTGAGCGCCGCGCCATGCTGATCGCCTGGCGGACCGAGGTCCAGCCGGATCCGGACGCGGCCGACGACGCCGGCCCACCGGTGCGCGACCGCCTGCTCACCCTCGTGCCGCTGAGCTGACCGGCGGCCCGTCCGGTCCCGACGGGTCGGACAATGGTCCGGTGCCGGACCACGACGACGTTGACACTCCACGCGGGCCCGCCCGGGTCGAGACCGACCTGCCGGCCGGTCCACCCGTCGCCCTGCTCGTGCTCGGTCATGGCGCGGGCGGTGACGTCGACGCCCCGGACCTGGTGGCGGTCCGCGACGCCGTGCTCGGCGTCGGGATGGTGGTGGCCCGGGTGACCCAGCCGTACCGGGTGGCCGGGCGGCGCGCGCCGGCTCCGGCGGGGCACCTCGACGAGGCGTGGATCGCCGTGCTGTCCGTGCTGCGGGCGCGGCACGCCGGCGTACCCGTGATCGTGGGCGGGCGGTCCAGCGGCGCGCGGGTTGCCTGCCGTACCGCCGCCGCCGTCGGCGCCGCCGGAGTGGTGGCGCTCGCCTTCCCGCTGCACCCGCCCGGCAAGCCGGAGCGGTCGCGCGCCGGGGAACTGCGAACCGGGCTGCCCACGCTGGTGGTCAACGGTGACCGGGACCCGTTCGGGGTGCCGGCTGCGGGCGGTGCGGTCGAGGTGGTGGTCCGGCCCGGGGAGCGGCACGACCTGCGCCAGGACCCGGCCGGCAGCGCCGACGTGGTGCGCGGTTGGTTGCGGGGGCAGGGCTGGACCGTCCGCTGACCCTCCGCCGGCCCGCGCCGCGCGGTCCGGGCCGTGCCCGGAGGTGGCGTCGGTGGCCGGAGCGGGGCCGTGTCCGGGTGCGGTGGGTGGTCGTTGCATCGGATGGTGTCGGCGTCTGCTCCGGGCGACGGCGCCGTCCCTCCCAGGCCCTTCCTGGTCCCAGCGTCGGCCCCCGTCGAGGCGCCCAGCTTCGGTCACGCCGAGGCCGGGACCAGGAACGGGGGACATCCGGCGGAATGCCGGGGCCCGGACCGGGTGTTACCCCACCGGAGACAGACGTCTGGTGAGGGGGTGACCGGTGCCGACCGAGACACGGAGCCGGGAACGGGACGAACGGGAGGCGCGGCAGCTCAGGCAGTTGCTGGCGGCCCCGGAGTGGCCTGCGGCGGTGGACGGCCCGGCCGCGGTGAGCACGGGCACACCCGGCGGAACGGGACTTACGGGCAGGGCGGGACGCGTATCCTCGGCGGGAAAGCATCCGACGCGAGGGGATGTGCGGTTGACCACAGAGAAGACGGACGAGCGCAGGGCCCGCTTCGAGCGGGACGCGATGCCTTTCGTCGATCAGCTCTACGCTGCCGGGCTGCGGATGACCCGCAACCCGGCGGATGCCGAGGACCTGGTCCAGGAGACGTACCTGAAGGCGTATGCCGCCTTCCACCAGTTCGAGCAGGGCACGAACCTGAAGGCCTGGCTGTACCGGATCCTGACCAACACCTACATCAACTCCTACCGGAAGCGGCAGCGCCAGCCCATTCAGGCGCCCACCGACGAGATCACCGACTGGCAGCTCGCCGAGGCCGAGTCGCACACCTCCAGCGGTCTGCGCTCCGCCGAGACCGAAGCGTTGGACCGGCTGCCGGACAGCGACGTCAAGGAGGCTCTCCAGCAGTTGCCGGAGGAGTTCCGGCTGGCGGTCTACCTGACGGACGTCGAGGGTTTCTCCTACAAGGAAGTCGCCGACATCATGGGCACGCCGATCGGCACGGTGATGTCGCGGCTTCACCGCGGTCGACGTAATCTGCGCAAGCTGCTGGAGGGCTATGCGGCGGAGCGGGGGTTCAGCGCCGCGCAGTCCTCGAAGGGTTCGACCGCCGCCGGTCGGGAGGTGTGACGTGAGCTGTGGAAAGCCGCACGGAACGGACTGCCGGGACGTCCTGGCGGAGGTCTACCTCTACCTCGACCTGGAGTGCGCGGAGGAACGGCGCGAACTGATCCGGCACCACCTGGACGAGTGCGGGCCCTGCCTGCGCGAGTACGGCATCGAGCAGGAGGTGAAGGCGCTCGTGGCCCGCTGCTGCGGCAACGAGACCGCCCCAGACCAGCTGCGCGAGCGGCTGCGGATACGCCTCACCGAACTGGTGGTCTTCGAAGCCAGCGAGTCACGCGAACTCGCCGACTGACGTACGGACGACGGTGGCCCGGGTCGACTCGACCCGGGCCACCGTGCTCTCCGATCCTCGACGACGGGCATCCCGCCGGGCGAGGTCAGGAGTTGGGGCGCTTGCCGTGGTTGGCGCCGCTCTTCTTGCGGGCCTTCTTCTTGCGGGCCTTCTTCGCCATGTTGACCTCCTCGTGATGGTCGGATCCCTGCCGCGGCGACCCCGGCGCCGGTGCACGCACCGGTCCTTTCGGCGCTCGGGTCCGACACGCTGATGCTAGTGCGGCCGGACCCCGACACCGTCCGCCGGGGCGGCCGGTGTCCGCCCGGCCCGCGATCGTCCGCCGGTGCGGGCGCCGTCCGACCGACCCTCGGCGGAAACCTGGTAGTTCGGCGGAAGGTTGGGTCCGGCCGGCGGGTCGGAGGTCGCCGGCCGTCGTCACGGCGACGCGCGGCCCGCCGGCGGGACAGCTGCCGGGGTGCGCACTCGCTCTCCATCGCCGGACCGTCGCACCCGCGCCCACACCCGCGGCGGCACGACTGGCGCTCCCCGCCCGCGCGGCGTCTCCGCATGGTTGGATACGTCGGCAGGTAACCGCGAGAGGGAGGGCCGGGAGATGGCCGAGGAGATCCGCGCCGAGATGGTGGCCAACGTCTGGAAGGTCGTCGCGTCGGCCGGCGACACCGTGTCCGAGGGGGACACGCTGGTGATCCTCGAGTCGATGAAGATGGAGATCCCGGTCGTCGCCGAGTCCGACGGCGTGGTCCGGCAGCTCGCCGTCAACGAGGGCGACGTGGTGCAGGACGGCGACCTGATCGCCGTGATCGATTGACCGGCCCGACGGTCCGCCCGGCGACCCCGGCCGATCACGCCGCGGTCGCCCGGCTGACCGTCGCCGCGTACGAGGCGGACGGCCAGCTCAAAGGCGAGCACGGGTACGCCGCCGTGCTCGCCGACGTGGACACCCGGGCAGGCGCGGGCGCGGTGTTGGTCGCGGTGGACGGGGCGACCGGGGCGGTGCTCGGCTCGGTGACCTTCGTACTGCCCGGCAGCCCGTTCGCGGAGCTCTGCGGCTTCGGCGAGGCCGAGTTCCGGATGTTGGCCGTGGACCCTGTCGCCCAGGGCCGGGGCGCCGGGGAGGCCCTGGTGCGGGCGTGCGTCGACCGGGCCGTGGCGCTCGGCTGCACCGCGGTGGTGATCTGTGTGCGCGGCGGTATGGCGGAGGCCGCCCGGCGGCTGTACGAGCGGCTCGGTTTCGAGCGGGCGCCGGAGCGGGACTGGTCCCCGGCGCCGGGTGTGGAGCTGCTCGGTCTGCGTCTGGCGTTGTCGGGCTGAGGGCCGCCCCGGCGCGGGGCTCCGGCCGGGTGGGGTGCGCGACGGCCGGCTCCTGATCAGCGCCCGGCGGCTGCGGTGTCGACGTCGCCTCCGTCGGTGCGGCCCTCGTCGCCTCCGTCGGCCCCGGCGTCGCCGGTGTCGGGCTCGGTGATCTTCGGCAGCAGTTCGTCGGTGACCACGTCGGCAACCCACTCCAGGGACCGTTCGCCGGTGTCGGGCTCGGCAATCTTCGCCAGCAGCTCGTTGGCGACGTCCAGCGCGATCCGTCGGCGTTCGTCGTCGGTGAGGTTCGGCGCGCGTACCGCGAACCAGCTGCTGTGCACCGCGAAGAGGGACAGGGTGGCGCGCAGGTGGGAGGCGGGGTCGTCGTCGCCTCGGGCCAGCGCGTCGGCGACCCGCAGGATGCGTTCCCGCATCTGCTGCCCGGCGGCGAGGCTCTTCAGCACCGTCTGGTTCTGCTCGAAGAAGCGCATCACCGAGGACTGTTCGTTGGCGAACAGGTCGTTGGTGTAGCGGGCGAGCAGCGCGCGTCGGGTGGCCCCGCCGGCCGGCTGCTGCTCCGCCCAGGCGATCAGCTCGTCCATCCGGCGTAGCCGGTCCTCGACGAAACTGTTGACGATCTCGTCCTTGCTCCTGAAGTGGTAGTAGAGCGCCGCCTTGGTCACCCCGAGCCGCTCGGCGATCTCCCGCAGCGACGTCTTCTCGTACCCCTGCTCGGTGAAGAGTTCCAGGGCGACGGCCTGGATGCGCTCGCGCGTGCCGCCTGTGCTTTCCCTCACCTGGACCTCCTGGCCTGCTTGACCCGTTGCTCCATCCCAACTTACCGTACGGCTAGTAAGCTTGCTGGCCGGTCGGCAAGTAAGCGGATCGAACTCGTGGGGGGAGCTTACCGATGAGTCAGGAAGAGGCGGCGGTGCGGCCCAACGTCCGGCTCGTGCTGGTCGGGCTGATGATCGCGATGATGCTCGCGATGCTCGACAACATGATCGTCAGTACCGCGCTGCCGCGGATCGCGCTCGAGTTCGGCGGTGCCAACCACTTCACCTGGATCGTGACCGCGTACATCCTCGGCACGACGGTCTCCACCCCGATCTGGGGAAAGCTCGGCGACCTGTACGGGCGCAAGGGCGTCTTCCTGACCTCGGTGGTCGTCTTCCTGACCGGCTCGGCGCTCTGCGGGATGTCCGGTTCCGAGCTGCTCGGCGGCGTCGACAACGGCATGGTCCAGCTGATCGCGTTCCGCGCGATCCAGGGCCTCGGCGCCGGTGGTCTGATGGTCGGTGTCATGGCGAGCATCGGAGACCTGGTGCCGCCCCGGGAGCGGGGTCGCTACCAGGGCATGATCGCCGGCATCATGGCCATCGCCATGGTGGCGGGGCCACTCGTGGGCGGCTTCATCACCGACAATCTCTCCTGGCGCTGGGCGTTCTACGTGAACCTGCCGCTCGGCGGTGTCGCGCTGCTCGTCCTCGCCACCACCATGCACCTGCCGAGGTACCGCACGGAGCACAGGATCGACTGGCTGGGCGCGGCGCTGCTCTCTGTCGGCATCACCGCGATGGTGCTGGTCACCACGTGGGGTGGCACCCAGTACCCGTGGGCCTCGCCGCAGGTCATCGGCCTGGTCGTGTTGGCCGTGGTGACGCTCTGCGCCTTCGGCCTCGTCGAGCGGCGTGCCCCCGAACCGATCCTGCCGCTCGGCCTCTTCGCCACCCGCAACTTCGCACTGATCTCGGTGATCGGTTTCCTGCTCGGTTTCGGGATGTTCGGCGTGATGAACTTCCTGCCGCTCTACCAGCAGACCGTGCAGAGCGCCTCGGCCACCAACAGCGGCCTGCTGCTGTTGCCGCTGATGTTCGGCATGCTGGTGGTGTCGCTGGTCGTTGGCCGGGCCATCACGAGGACCGGCCGCTACCGGGTGTACCCGATCGTCGGTGGGGTGGTGATGACCGTCGGCATGGCCCTGTTGACGCGGCTCGACGCGGACACCAGCAAGACCGAGTCCTCGCTGTACCTGGTCGTGCTCGGTGTCGGCATGGGCTTCCTCATGCAGACCACGATGCTGATCGCGCAGAACAGCGTCGCGCAGCGGGACCTCGGCGCGGCCAGCGGCGCGGCCACCTTCTTCCGTTCCATAGGCGGCTCGTTCGGGGTCTCGCTGTTCGGCGCGATCTTCGCCCACCGGCTCGCCGACTCACCCGCCGGCGCCGCCTTCGGTGGTGGCGGCAGCGGCGAGGGCCGGAGCGTGAACCTGGAGATGCTCCGCGAGTTGCCGGCGCAGCTGCGCTCCGCGGTGCTGGGTGGCCTCTCCGACGCCATCTCGCACGTTTTCGTCTGGGCGGTGTTCTTCATCGTCGTGGTCCCGGTGCTGGCCTGGTTCATCCGGGAGGTCCCGCTGCGGTCGACCAACGACGCCCCGCCGGCCGACGCCACGCCCGAGGATCGGGCCGAGGTCGCGCTCGGCAAGGCCCGGACCGCCTGACCCGCTCCGTCGTGGGCCGTCGCCTTCCCGGGTACGGCGGAAGCCACTGGCCGCCGAGTGATCACCGTGCTCCGCGTGATCACCCTGCTCCGCGTGCTCCGGGTGATCACCCTGCTCCGCGTGCTCCGGGTGATCACCCTGCTCCGCGTGCTCCGGGTGATCACCCTGCTCCGCGTGCTCCGGGTGGTCGCCGCGACTTGATCGACTTTGTGTGCCGCAAGTGGCGGTATCGGGCGAAGCTGACACCGCCATTCGACGCAGACTGTGATGATCTTGCCG
>NZ_SMKN01000046.1 GCF_004348675.1 Micromonospora sp. KC606
GGCGGCGGGTCGGCCGTCAGAAGGGACAGTAGCTCCTGACAGCGCGGCGGAAGCTGCGCGAAGCCCTCCCGCAACGCCTGCCGCCGCTCGGCGCGCAGCAGTTCCTCGCCCGGGCCCGTCGCGTCCGGGACGGGAGAGAAGCCGTGGTGCGCGTCGAGCGTGTCGTCGTACGGGTCGACGAGCTGGGTACGCCGGGCCAGGCGGGAGAGCCGGTAGCACTCGCGCCGTGCCGTGGTGGCCAGCCATGCGGCGAGGGCCTGCGGATCCCGCACCCGGCCCAGGTGCTCCACCAGACGCAGCCAGACGGTCTGGTTGACGTCGCTGGCGTCGGCTCCGCTCAGGTCGTGGGACCGGATCACCGAGTAGACCAGCGGGGTGTACCGGCGGACCAGCTCCGCCCAGGCCGACTCGTCCCCGGCCGCGGCGGCGGTCACCAGGCTGGTCGCGTTCCGCTCGGTAACGCCGACACCGCCCGGCGGCACCGGTGATTCGCTCGCCCGACGCTCGCTCATCCGACGAGCACGCCATAGTCGGGGTGCCAGCGTGGCGCCGCCAGCAGCGCCAGCCGCGCCGCGTCGGCGTTCAGGCCGTGGGCGGTCATCAGCGCGGCGAGTCGGCCGGAGACGTGCGCGGTGGCGAACGAGGTGCCCGCCCAGGTGGCGAAGCCGTGGAACACCCGGGTCGGCTGCCCGGGCAGCGGCAGTTGACCCTCGACGTACGTGCTGTCGCGCTCGCCGAGAGCGCAGGCGTCGACCCACGGCCCGAAGCCACTGTAGGCAGCCGGCACCACGCCACCGGACCCCTGGCTGACGGCCGCCACCGCGACGACTCGATCGAGGGCGGCCGGCCACATGGGCCGGTTGGCGCCGGCGTTGCCCGCCGCCGCGACCACGGCACACGTCGAGGGCAGCGCGGCGACCGCGTTGGCCAGCGGCAGCGACGGCTGGTCGTCCTGGGTGAACCCGCCGAGGGACAGGTTGATGACGGACACCTCCGGCGCGAGCCGGCCCATCGCGGCCACCACAGACGCCTCGTCACCGACGCCCGTGGCGGTCAGCGCCTGCTCCGGGTCGACGCGTACCCCCGGCGCGGCCTGCCGCACCACACCGGCGACGAAGGTGCCGTGCCCGCCCTGCAGAGCCAGCACGTCGGTGTGCGCGTACAGCGGGTCCTCGTCGTCGGCCTGCGGCACGTACGTCCCGCCGAGCCATTGCGGGTGGCGGCCCCCGGCCAGCTGCCAGATGCCGGTGTCGCAGATCCCGATCGTCACCCCCGCACCCTCGCCGCGCCGGCCGCTGTCCGGCGGCGGCAGTGCGGCGGCAGGTGTGGGTGGACTGCCCGGGTTGCCCATGATGTTGCCCAGGCCCAGCAGGATGTGGTGCGGCTGCACCTTCGGCACCGGCTGACCGGGCCACTGCTGGGGGTCGCGCAGCTGCGCCACGACCGCGGGGATGTCGGTCTCCTTGCCGAGCAGCAGCCGGGTGACGCCGGCGAAGTCGTCCCCAAGGGTCACCGGATGGCCGGCGGCGCGCAGCCAGGCGAGTACCCGCTGGGCGTCGATGGCGGCGACCAGGAGCTGCCGGGGCCGGTAGAGGAACTGCCTTTCCCGGGTGGTGTGGCGGCGGACGTTCCGGTCGGCGGCCAGCGCCTCGTCGAATGCCCGCTGGTAGGCGGCGTCGTCCGCGCTTTCTCCGAGCGCCGGCTCCGGGCGCAGCCCGGCGCCGAGCGGGGCCGCCGCCGCGGCGAGCGCGGACGCCGCCAGCAGCCGTCGTCGGGACAACCGGCCGGCCGGGTACAGCGCATCGGGTTGCTCAGGCGGCATGGATCCTCCATGCGATCGACGAAACGCCCCCCGGTGGCCGGCACGGCCGAATTCCCCGGGCGCCGACAATTCCTCCAAAGCATAGGCCAACATCCATAACCTGAATGGCTGGCGCCGATTCCCGACAATCCTTTGTCCGATGCTCGACATTGACGGCCCAACATCTCTGATGGACGCTGTGGGGCATGGCCGATCGCACCGTGCCCGGTGCCGAGGCGGCCCAGGCGGCGCTGGACGCCGTCCAACGCTATCCCCGCGAGGCGATCGCGATCGCCCACCGCGTGCTCGCCGCCGGCCTCGACGACGACGAGCGCTCCACCGCCGAGCGGGCCACCGGCCTGGCCCTGCGGGAACTCAACGACCTGCCCGGCGCACTGCGCCACCTGCGCCGCGCGGTACGCGTCGCCGGCACGCCCCGGGTCCGGGCGCTGGCGCGGATGAGCCTGGGATACGTGCTGGCCAACGCCGGCCGCACCGCCGCGGCGCTGCGCGCGGTATCCGCCGCGCTGCCGCAGCTGGCCGGCGCGGACGCGGGACGGGCTCGGATGCAGCGGGGCGTGGTGCTGCACTACCGCGGCCGCTACGACGAGGCGGTACGCGACTACAGCCTCGCCATCGAGATCGCTCAACGCGAGGGCGACCTGCTGCTGGAAGCGCGGGCCCGCAACAACCGCGGGCTGCTCAACGCCCACCGGGGCGCGGCCGGCGGCACGGATGACGACCTCGCCCGTGCCGCAGCCGCCTTCGAGCAGTTGGGGCTGGACCTCGCGGCGGCCGACGCCCGCTGGAACGGCGGAATCGCCGCCGGCCGCCACGGCGACATCGCGGGCGCGCTGCGCCGCTTCGCCGCTGGCGACGAGGAGTACCAGCGCCTCGCCGTCCCCCGGCCGGCGTTGCTGCTGGACCGGTTCGAGCTGCTGCTGTCGGTGCCGTTGGTCGGCGAGGCGGTCGAGGTTGCCGCAGCGGCCGTACGGGAGCTGCGCCGCCGGGGAATGGCCTCCGACCTCGCCGAGGCGCTGCTGGCGCAGGCCCGGGCCGCCCTGCTCGCCGACGACCTCGACACCGCTGCCGGGGCCGCCGCCGCAGCCCGGGCCCGGTTCCGCCGCCAGGGCCGCCGCACCTGGGCCGCCTTCGCCCGGCACGTCGAACTACGCGCCGAGTACCGCCGGGGCACCCGCTCGACCCCGCTGCTCACCGCGATGACACGCACCGCCGACCAGCTCGAGGCCACCGGGTGGCCCGGCCCGGCGCTGACCACCCGGATCGAGGCCGGCCTGCTGGCCGCCGAGCTGGGGCGCCCCGATCGCGCCCGGGACCTGCTGACGGTGGCCGCCCGAGCCCGCCGCCGGGGCACCGCCGACCGGCGGGCACAGGGCTGGTACGCCCTGGCTCTGTCCCACCGGCTCAGCGGGAACATCGCCGGGGCGACCCGAGCGCTGAGCCGGGGACTGGCCGTGCTCGACCGGCACCGTACCTCGCTCGGCGCAACGGAACTGCGGGCCAACAGCGGGGCGTACGGGCAGGAGCTGGCGGCCGAGGGCCTGGACATCGCGATCCGCGCCGGGGCGCCGGCGCGGGTCCTGGCCTGGGCGGAGCGCTGGCGGGCCAACGCGCTGCGGACCCGGCCGGCGCTGCCCCCCAACGACCCCGAACTGGTGGCGGCGCTCGCCGAGCTCCGGCTGGTCAGCGGACTGCTGGAGGACGAGGTGCTGGCCGGCCGCCCCGCGCACGCCCTGCGGGGCCGGCAGGCCCGGCTGGAGCAGCGCATCCGGGACCTGGCCCGACGGGCGCCCGGCGGGGGCGCCGTGCTGACCCCGCCGGGCTTGGCGGCGCTGGCCGCGCGGCTCGGTGACCGGGCGCTGGTCGAGCTGGTAACCCACGGCGACCGGCTCCGGGCGGTGCTGGTCCGCGACGGCCGGGCCAGCCTGCACGACCTCGGCCCGCAAGCCGACGTGATGGACCTGGCCCGACGGCACCGGTTCGCCCTGCGGCGGCTGGTCACCACCGGCGACACGACCGCCGCACGGGTGGGAGCCGGGCACGCCGCAGCCGTCCTGGACCGTCAGCTCTTCGATCCGCTCCGGCGGCGGCTGGCCGACCGGGCGCTGGTGATCGTCCCGGTCGGGGCACTGCACGCGGTGCCCTGGTCGGCGCTGCCGACGTGCGCGGGGCGCGCCGTGACCGTCGCCCCCTCGGCGACCGTCTGGCTCGCCGCGGATCGGCGGGAGCCGCCAACCGGGCCGCCGGTGCTGGCCGCCGGCCCGCGCCTGCCGGCCGCGCACGCCGAGGTACGCCGGCTCGCGCAGGTACTGCCGGAGGCGCGGCTGCTCACCGGGGCCGAGGCCACCGCCGACGCGTTGACCGCCGCGCTGGACGGCGCCGGGCTGGTGCACATCGCCGCCCACGGCACGTTCCGCGCGGACAACCCGCAGTTCTCCACGCTGGAGCTGGCCGGCGGGCCGCTGTTCGCGTACGAGTGGGAGCGGGTGGCCCGCCCACCCGGCCGCGTGGTGCTCTCCGCGTGCGACTCCGGCCTGACCGGGGTCCGCCCCGGCGACGAGATCATGGGGTTCACCGCGGTGCTGCTGGCGCTCGGCACCCGGTGCCTGATCGCGACGGTGTTGCCGGTGCCGGCCGAGCCCACCACCGCACTGATGCTGGACCTGCACGGGCGGATGCGGGCGGGTGCACGCCCGGCGCGGGCCCTGGCCGACGCGCAGCGGGCGTTCGGCGCGGCCGGCGACGGCCCGGCCCGAGCCACCGCCGCGGCGTTCGTCTGCTTCGGCGCCGGCTGACGCTTCTCTCCCGAGCGAGCGGGTCTGCGTCACGGCGCAGGTGCCGGAGAGGGATGGATGTCAGGCAGCGCCGACGGTGAGGTAGTCGATGTTGGGCAGCCCGTCGGCAACCGTCGGACTCAACCGGATGGTGTTGCTACCGGCGTTGAGCGAGGCGGTCAGGTTCTTGGTGACCCAAGTCGACCACGCTCCGGTGCTCTCGAACGAAACCGTCGCCACCGTGGTTCCGTTGACGACAAGATTCGCCGACCGCGCGCCGCTGGCACCATTGGCGAACCGAACCCCCAACGCCGCCGTGCCGGCCGCGGACGTGTTCACCGTGAACTGGGCATAGGCGCCCACCGCCCCAGTGCCGTTACAGAAGCCACTACCCGAGAAGCCAGCATGATTCGAATCGATCGTGCCCTGGCACACCGCAGGCGCGTCCTCCGCCTCGTAACGCTGCCCCGACGGCGGGCTCGCGGTGGGCGAGGTCGTCGGCACCGGGGAGGGCACCAGCGGGCAGGAACTCTGGTACGCCCGGATACCGCTCCAGTTCGACAGCGGGCACAGGAACTGGGTGTAGCGGGTGTCGCTGTCGGTGAAGATCTTCAGCCAGGGGATGACGTTGCGCATCATGGTCGGGTTGTTCGAGGTGGGAAAGCCGTGGTCGGCGCCGGCGAGTTCCAGGTATGCCTTCTCCGACGCGGCCGGGATCGCGTTGTAGTGGTTGAGGATGCTCGCCGGGGTGGTCGTCCCGTCGTTCTGACCGGCCAGCAGCATCGTCGGCACCCGCATGTTGTTCAGGCTTTGCGACGGACTGAACGGTGCCAACCCGACCGCGGCCTTCAGCGACGGACGCTGCAGCGCCGCGTACATCGCCCCGCCGCCGCCCATCGAGTGGCCCATCACCGCCGCCCGGCTGGCGTCCACCCGGTCCCGCACCGAACTGCGCTGGGTCAGGTAGTCCAAGGCCGCCAGCAGTTGCTGCCCGCGGGCGGTGTCCCAGTCGTTGCGGCTGTTGGTGTCGATCCCGATCACGACGAACCCGAACGACGCCAGCCACGGCCCCATCCAGGCGCCCTCAGCGGCCCACGTCGCGGTGTAACCGGGCACGATCGCGACCGCGCCGAACCTGCCCTGGCTGGTGTCCGTCGGGTAGTAGATCACTCCACCACCGAAGCCATTGCCCGCCGGCACGTTGACCTGCGTGGTGGCGAACGTTCCCCGCGACGCCGCCACACTCGCCGCGGTCGGGTTCGGGCCGCGCTGGTACGGATTGTCGGCCGCCAGCGCCGGACGAACCGCCACCACGACCGCAGCGGTCGCGAAGAGAGCCGCGGTCGCGACCGCGATTCGCCTCCCCAGCAGACCTGTGCGACGCGGCGTCAGCCGGCCCGCCCGGAAATTTCCCGACGTCTGGGGGTCGGTCTCCTTGTATGGCATTGCGTTGTGCCTCCTTGCCAAACACGCGGACGGACATGGGAGCCGGGCGTTTCCAGTCCGGACGGCAGCCGAGGCTGGCCCGGGCCCGGGCCCGGCTCGGTCCCGGTCACCGGCCCTGGACCGTCGCCGGAGCCTCCGGCGGCGGATTCCCGGCCCCCCAGGCACGGTGAGTGGCGCCGGCCTGCTTGTTCGTGAGAGCGACCTCGCGGCGAACGGAGCCGGGCTGACGGACGCCTCGCTGGCTCTGCAGCAGCGCGGAGCCAATGAGCCACCCGGGCCACGCCGTCAGCTTCAGGTCTCCTCGCGGGCCCGGGCCGAGACCGCCGAGACCGCGGCACGGCCGGCCTTCGTCCGGTGCGCCGAGCCGGGGCCCCTGCCGATCGCCGGCACATCGGCTCTGGCGCGCGGCGAATTGCCCTCTTCGCCGAGCGACCGGGGACGCAGCGACACCGGACACCGTTCGCGCTACGCGCTCTCCTGACTCCCGCAAACCAAGATGTGTCACAGAGTCTGGCCCGAGCGAGCAGAAGTGTCAATTGAGCCACCTCGATACATCGAGGCTGCCCACACCTCGCGGCGCCCCAAGGTGCCGCCACCTGGCGCAAGTGGTGTGTCCCCCGGGACTGACCACCCGGCGCTCGCCCAGCGGCCGCACCGGGCCGGCGCCCGCGGGCCACACCGGCCCGAGGACCGGGACGGCCTTGCCCGAGTCAGCCTCAACCCCCGACACTAATTGACATGCACCTATTTCGTTGCCGGCTCGGCGCCGGCCGTCGCATCGCCCGCCGGCACCGGACGGCGACCGGCGCCCTGACCCTGGCGCTCGCCGCCGCCGCCGCCGTGCTGGTGCCGTCCACGGCGGCGTCCGCCGCCACGACCGCGTCGTTCACCCGGGTCAGCGAGTGGGGCACCGGGTACGTCGGCGAGGTGGCGGTCCACAACGACACCGCCAGCCAACTCACCGGCTGGCGGGTGGAGTTCGACATGCCCGCCGGCACCACCATCACCAACTACTGGAACGCCGCGCTGACCCGCTCCGGCAGCCGGCACGTCTTCACCAACCTTGCCTGGAACGGCGTGCTGGCCCCGGGTGCCCGCACCAGCTTCGGCTGGGTGACCAACGGCACGGGCACCCCGACCGGTTGCACCGTCAACGGCTCCCCCTGCGCCGGCCGGCCGATCGGCCCCGACGTTCGACCGCCCAGCACGCCGACGAACGTCCGCGTCGGCACCGCCGGGCAATACACCGCGCTGCACTGGGATCCGGCCAGCGACGACCACGGCGTGGTGCGGTACGACATCCTCGCCAACGGCAACCCGTTCGCGTCGGTGACCGGGACCAGCCACACCTTCCCACCGCTGCCACCGACGACCTTCACCTTCGGGATCAGCGCGGTCGACGCCGCCGGCAACCGCTCGCCGTATGCCATCTACTACTTCGGGCAGCGCCCCGACTCCGCCGCGCCGACCGCGCCCGCCAGCCTCTCCATCGACGGCCCGATCGGGGACCACCTACCAGTGCGCTGGGAGGCTTCCCGCGACGACGTCTTCGTCGCCGGCTACGAGCTGTACCTGAACGATCGGCTGATCAGCACGGTCGGTGGCACCAACGGATTCGTCCCATTCACCGGGTACGGCGTGTACTGGGTGGCCGTCCGCGCCTTCGATCACCTCGGGAGGTTCTCCGCGTTCACCCGGATCGGCCTCGCCATCGACCCACCCGCCCCGCCGACTTCGAGTCCCACCGGCTGACGGTCGGACAGCGGCCTTGGGCGCCGGTGTCGAGTGTCGGTTACACCGGGACGGACCCGGGACCACACCGACGCCTGCCCCGATTGGTGCCGGGCGTCGCCCGGCTCGTGGCTGCCGCCTCGCCGAGATCGGTGAGGCGGCCCTCGGGCTGCCTCGAGGATGACCAACCGCGAGCACGATTCCCGCTGTCCGTACCAGCAACCGACCCGGCCCGACGGCGCGCCGCCACGCTGCCGGCCCGGCAGGGGCCCCGCACGACAGTCGGTCAGCCCGGGACACCGACGGCACCCTGCCCAGCGGCGGCTGGTCACCCAATGGCCCGACGACCAACCCGAGCCGGTCAGGTACTGGGCGTCACCCGTGGCCGGCCGAAGATCGACGAACCTTCGACTCCTGTGCGGGTCCGCAGCCAACGCCACGCTGATCGCCGCCGGGGATTGTCCGGCACCACCGGGGCGTCCGGCAGCGCGGACCAGACGTCAGCCCGGGCCTGCCAGTCGTCGAACACCGCACGGAACAACAGCTGAGTCTCGGCTCGCGGCGGGCGCTTCACGGAAGCCACATCGTCCTCCTGACGTCGTTGTCCATTCGGGCCGGGCGGTCGCGCCAGCCGCCCGTTAACGGTAACGTGACCGCTAACGGAGTTTCCCGCACCGCCCCGTCCGGCGTCAACCGAAAAGCCGGAACGCGAGCGGGCATGGTTGAGTAGGAGGCGTGGTGGAGAAGAACGGGACGGTGCCGGCGCACGCCGGCAGACGGGTCACGCTCAGGGACGTCGCCCGGGTGGCGGGCGTTTCGCACCAGACCGTCTCCCGGGCGATCAACGGCAAGGGGGAGATCGACCCGGAGACCCAGCGCCGGGTGCTCGACGTCGCACGAGAACTGCGCTACCGGCCCAGCCGGTTCGGCCGCGGGCTCGTCCGGCCCGACGTGGTGACCATCGGCCTGGTCGTCTCTGACGTGGTCAACCCGTTCTTCCCGGAGTTCGTCGCCGGAGTGATCGAAGCGGCGGGCGACCGGGACTGGCAGGTCGTCGTCGCGAGTACGGAGAACGACCTCTCCCGCGAGCTGGCGCTGCTGCGGTCACTCGGCCGGCAGGTCGACGCGCTCGTCGGCTACCTCAGCCACACCGACGAGGAACTGGAGCCGTACGTCGCGGGTGTGCCGCTGGTCATCGTCGACCGGGGGGTGGGCTCGACGACGTACGCACTGGTGCAGGTGGACACCGAGGCGGGTATCCGGGCAGGACTGGGGCACCTGATGGAACGGGGGCACCGGCGCATCGGCATGATCGACTGTGTGTCGGCCTGTGACCCCGTCATCCGGCGTCAGACATTCCTCGACGTCGCTCGCGCCCATCGGCTGCCGGTCGACGAGGAATGGATCGTCTTCGGTGAGCAGACGATGGCCGGTGGCGGCAGCGCGTTCGAAACACTGCGTGCCGCACACCCCGACGTGACCGCGGTGCTCGCATTCAACGACCTCGTCGCCATCGGCGCATTCCAGACGGCCCGCCGGCTCGGCGTAGCCGTGCCGGCGGAGTGCGCGCTGGTCGGTTTCGACGGCCTGAGCATCGGGGAGCTGATCGATCCGCCGCTCACCACGATCCACCTCGACAAGCGGCGGCTCGGCGAGCTCGCCGTGCACCAGGTGGACCAACTTCTGGCCGGCGAGCTGCCACCACCGGCGATGCTCAGCCCACGCCTGGTGATACGTGGCACGACCTGACCCACCTCGCGCTCTGGGAGGCTCCGGTCGAGGCCCTCGAATCTGATTCGACCTGGCCGTTCAGGACCGGTGACGGCTCGGGGAGATCAGCCCGGTCTCGTACGCGATGATGACGAGTTGCGCCCGGTCGCGTGCGTGCAGCTTGGTGAGCAGGCGACCCACGTGCGTCTTCACCGTGGCCATGCTCAGGACCAGCCGCTCGGCGATCTCGGTGTTGGACAGACCGTAGGCGATCAACGTGAGCACCTCACGCTCCCGCTCGGTGACCCCGGTCAGCTGACGGGCCAACGGGCGACCAGGCGCCGGTCGGCGGGCGAACTCCGCGATGAGCCGGCGGGTCACCGTCGGCGCGAGCAGCCCTTCACCCCCGGCAACCACCGCGATCGCCGTCAGCAGATCGGCCGGCGGCGTGTCCTTGAGCAGAAAACCGCTGGCGCCCGCGCGCAACGCCCCGTAAACGTACTCGTCCAGGTCGAAGGTGGTCAGGATCAGCACGCGGGTCGACGCGGTCCGATGGTCAGCACAGATCTGCCGGGTCGCCTCGATGCCGTCCATCTCCGGCATGCGTACGTCCATGAGCACCACGTCCGGCAGGTGCTGGCGAGCCAGGGCGACCGCCTCCGCACCGGTGCCCGCCTCCGCGACGGCCGTCAGCTCGGGAACCGAGTCGACCAGCACGCGGAAGCTGCCCCGCAGCAACGCCTGGTCGTCGGCGATCAGTACGCGGATCATCGCACCGTCGTGTACGGGAGCCTGCCAGACACCCGGAAGCCGCCCTCCGGGCACCGACCGGCACTGAGCTCGCCACGGTACATGCCGACCCGCTCGCGCATCCCGATCAGCCCGTGGCCACCGGAGCGCGCGCGGCTGCCACGCTGTCCGTCGTCGGTCACCTCGATGCGCACCTCCCCCGACTCCACCGTCACGCTGACGCGGCATCGGGCGGGCGCCGCGTGTCTCACCACGTTGGTCAGAGCTTCCTGCACGATACGGAAGACCGACAGGCCGACACCCGCCGGCAGGTCGTCGTCGCCCGTCACGGTCATCTCCACGTCGACGCCGCCGGCCGCCGCCTGGTCGGCCAGCGTGGCGAGGTCACGCAGGCCGGGCGTGGGCGCGTACGACGTGTCGTCCCGCAGCACCCCCAACGTCCGGCGCAACTCCGCCAGCGCTCCACGGCTGGTCGTCTCGATGACGCGCAACGCCTCGCGGGCCTCGGCCGGGCTGGTCTCCGCGACGTGGTTGCCGACCGCGGCCTTCACCGCGATGAGGCTCATGCTGTGGGACACGATGTCGTGCATCTCGCGGGCGATACGCAGCCGCTCGTCGCTGACCGCCCGGTGGGTCAACTGTTCAGCGGATTGCGCGGCGTAGGTCCGGCGTTCCCGAGCGGCCCGTCCGAGCAGCCACGACACGCCCGTCAGCATGACCACGAAGGCGATGGTCGTGGCGCTCGTACCGCTGCCGGCCTCGGTGTCCGGGATTCCCATCAGCAGCACCAACGTCCCCGCGAGGCAGGCGATCAGGGCTGGCACGGACCGGCGACGGGGACGCACGGCCCCGACCGTGTAGAGCGCGCAGGCGAGCGCGAGGATCGGTGACACCGCCGCGTAGTCGGGGATGACGCCGGACAGCAGCACGACGGCGGACGAGACGAAGACCACGCCGAGCACGGTCAGGGGCCAGATCCGTCGCACCGCGACCGGCCCGCCGATCAACACGCCCGCGGACACGGAGATCCAGACCGGTTCTTGTACGCCGGCGGTCAACGGAACCTCGGCCGCCGCGTACGCGCACAGCGCGCACAGCGACAGTGCCAGTAGTACGTCGACGGCGATCAGGTCGGTGGTACGTAGCCGGCGGGACAGCAGCCGGCGAGGCACGATCGCGGTCACGCCGCCGACGGTATCCGCCCGTCGCGTCGGCGGCGTCCACCCGTGGCCGGTCATCCTCCAGCATGATGCCGCCGCACCGAGCGACCCGCCGGTACGCCCCTGGGCCGAGCACCGGATGCCGGCCGGGGGTCGATGTGCGCGGGTCCGGACGACGGCATCGTGACCAGGCATGACGACAACCACAGTGGCGCTGCACGGCGTACGGGCGGTGTACGGCCGCGAGCCTCGGAGGGTGACCGCCCTGGACGGTGTGACGGTCGCCTTCGCGCGCGGCACCTTCACCGCCGTGATGGGGCCGTCCGGTTCCGGTAAGTCGACTCTGTTGCACTGCGCGGCGGGGCTGGAGCGGCCGGTAGAGGGCACGGTCACCGTCGACGGCACCCTCATCGACGCTCTCGACGAGACCGCCCTGACCGTGCTGCGACGTGACCGGGTCGGCTTCGTGTTCCAGGCATTCAACCTGGTCTCATCCCTCACCGCGGAGCAGAACGTCGCGCTGCCGCTGCGGCTGGCCGGTCGACGCCCGACCGCCTGCGAGGTGACCGCCGCGCTGGACGCGGTCGGGCTCGGCGACCGGCTCGGGCACCGCCCCGGCGAGCTGTCCGGCGGAGAGCAGCAGCGGGTCGCCATCGCCCGCGCCCTGATCACCAAGCCGGCGGTGCTCTTCGCCGACGAGCCGACCGGCGCGCTGGACAGCGCCACCTCCCGGCAAGTGCTCGGCCTGCTCCGTGACCTCGTCGACCAGCACGGGCAGACGATCGTCATGGTGACCCATGATCCGGTCGCGGCGGCGATCGCCGATCGGACGCTGCTCCTCGCCGACGGGCGGCTGGTGGACGAACTCACCGGCGCCGACGCGCAGTCCATCGCCGCCCGTATGGCCAGGCTGGAGGCGTCGTGTTGAGTCCGCGGGGAAGCTGGAGCGGACTGCTGGGCGCGTTCGTGGCCGTCGCCGTCGGGGTCACGCTCGTCTCACTCAGCACTCTGCTACTCGCCTCCGGCCTGCCCCAGGTACCGGATCGGCTGACCGCGGCGGCGGTCATGGTCCAGAGCCCAGTCGTGAGTTCACCAGCGGATCCGTTTCCGGAGCCGCGGCCGTGGTCGTCGCGGACGGCCGCCGACCTCGCCGACCGGCTGGCGGCCATCGCGGAGGTGACGACGGCGGTGCCCGACCGCACCTTCTACGCCCAGGTGGTCACCGATGGTCGGCCTGCCCCCGCGATTGTCCACGGCCACGGCTGGGCGAGCAGTCAGCTCGGTCCGGACCCGCTGGCTGCCGGCATGCCACCGCAGCGGGACAGCGAGGTGGTGGTGGACCGGGCGACCGGCCTGTCGCCCGGCTCGGCCGTGACGTTGCTGACCGCGACCGGGCCGACCGCGTACACGGTCTCCGGGGTGGTGGACGGGCCAGGGATCTATGTCACCGACGCCGTCGCCGCCACCCTGGCGCCCGGTGTGCGGGCGATCGGACTGGTCCTGCGCCCCGATGCGGACGTCGCCCGGGTGACGGAGGCGGCCCGCGCCGTCGTCGGAGCCGAGGGGCGCGTACTCACCGGCGATGCCCGGTCGGCCTTCGAGCCGCGCGACGACGCCCGGAGGCGATGGATCGGGACGCAGATCCTCACCGGCGTGGCGACGCTGGCTGGATTCGTCTCGATCTTCGTGGTCGCCTCGACCTTCGCGTTCAACGTCACCCAACGGCGACGCGAGCTGGGACTGCTGCGTACCGTCGGCGCCACCCCACGGCAGGTCCGACGGATGCTCTACCGGGAGGCCGTCGTTGTCGGCGGGGCGGCGGCGCTGGTCGGGGTCGTGCTCGGCGCGGCGCTCGCTCCCCTGGTGGGGGATCTGCTGGTGGATGCCGGGATCGAGCCGGCGACGTACCAGGTCCGGTTCCTCGCCTGGCCGGTCGCCGCGTCGTTCGCGGTCGGGCCGGTGGTGGCGCTGCTCGGGGCGGCGTCGGCGGCGCGGCGGGCGGCGCGGGTACGACCGATGGAGGCGCTGCGGGTGGCGGCGGTGGAGCCACGCCCGATGACCCGGACCCGCTGGGTCTCCGGCGCGCTGGCCGCCGTCGGGGGGCTGGCGGGGGCCGTCGGGACCGCGACCACCGACGACGTCCAGGATGGCGCGGCGTTGGCGCTCTACAGTGCCATGGCGCTGGTGGTGGCGGCGACCCTGCTGGCTCCCGCGTTCATTGCGCCGTTGGTGTGGCTGCTGGCCTGGCCGTTCGCGCGTGGGCGGGGGGCGACCGGAATGCTCGTGCGGGAAAGCGTCCTGACCGCCGCGCGCCGAACTGCCGGATGTGCCGCGCCTGTGCTGCTCACGGTCGGTTTCGCGGTGATGGTCTCCGGCATGGTCCAGACTTCGACGGAGGCGTATGCCGCGCGGCGCTCCGCGGCGATCAACGCCGGTTCGGTCGTCGCCCCGGACAACACGCCCGGCCTGACCGACGCGGTCGTCGCCGCGGTGCCGGGAGCCGCTCTCCTGCCCACCACCGTGTACGCCGAGGATGCGGAGCCGCTGACAGCGCTGGGTGTCGACCCGGCGGCCTTCGCCGCTTCGCGCAACCGGTTCGCTGTTGTCGCCGGGGCGCTGACCGGCCTGGCCGGCGGTGACACGGTCGTCGTCACGCAGTCGGTCGCGGACCGACTGGGCTGGCGCCTCGGGCAGACCGTGCCGGTCACCTTCGCCGACGGCCGGCTCACGCCCCTGCGTGTGGTGGCGATGGTGTCGAACGAATCGGCGCCGGGCGAGCTCCTGCTGCCCCGTGCGGTGGTACGCGCACACGACCCTTCGGCGCTGACCTCGGCGATCCTCGTCGACGCGCCGGTGCCGTTGCCGCCCGGGTCCGGTGCCCGCGTCGTCGACGTCGCCACGTACGCCGCCGAAGTGGACAGCGAGGAGGACCGCCTCGTCTGGGTCTTCACCGTGCTGCTGATCGGTGTGTCCGCCGGCTACGGCGCGATCGCGGTCGCCAACACCCTGCTCATGTCCGCCGTGAACCGGCAGGGCGACCACCGCGTGCTCCGGCTGTCCGGTGCCACCGGTAGGCAGGTGGCGTGGGCGGTGGCGGCCGAGGCGGCCCTGGTCGTCGCGATCGGCGCGCTCCTCGGCGGCGCGGTCGCCGTCATCGCGCTCCTGAGCATCCGTGAAGGGCTCAGCGAGCAGGTGAACGCCCCGGTCGATCTGGTCGTACCGTGGCCGATGATGGGCGCAGTGGTTGCCACATGCCTGGTGTTGGCAGTGGTCGCCAGCGTCCTGCCAACCCGCCGGACCCGGTTACGGTCGAGCGAGTAGCCGGACGACACGACGTGTGGCATCGGCTCCGACCGTGGGAACTACGCATGTCGAGCCCGCGCCTTCGGCGGAAGGTGTCGTGCCGGACCATGCCGTCCTACCACTGTCACGGCCACGAAGGGCTGGCCGCACGTCAGTTGCGGTGTCTGATCAGTTCACGACTGCTTAGTTCACGACTGCTTAGTTCACGACTGCGGCGCCGGCTCCGTAATAGTCTTCAGCGCATTCCGCGGTGCCGGTTCCCTACACCGCCCTCGACCCCGCCGTGCCACCGGCGGGGATCGAGTTCACCTTCATTACCGACGACGTCGCCGGCAGCTTCGCCCGCGCGGTCGCGGCGGGTGCCACTGCCCTGGCCGAGCCGCACGACACCGCCTGGGGTCAGGTGGTCTCCTATGTCAGGGACCCCTACGGCGTCCTCGTGGGAATCGCCTCGCCGGTCACCGGGTCCTGACCCCAGAAGCACCTCGCACGATGGCTCGGCGGATGCGGAAGACTGGCGGGCATGGCTGACTTGGGCGATGCGAAGGCTGCGCTACACCACTACCTACAGGCGACTCGCAACGACCTGATCTGGAAGCTCGACGGGCTGAGCGAACGCGAAGCCAGACTGCCCCGCACCGCGACCGGCAACAACCTGCTGGGAATCCTCAAGCACTGCCTCAATGTCGAAGCCGGCTACTTCGGGCCTACCTTCGGGCGTGAGTTCCCGACGCCTGAGGAACTGGTATCCATGCAGGCTTTCGAGGAGGACCCGCAGGCAGACTGGTACGCACGCGAGGACGAGACGAAGGATGGGCTGATCGACCTGTATCGCCGCGTCGGGGCGTTCGCGGATCAGACGATCGAACAGCTACCGCTCGACGCCCCGGGGCGGGTGTCATGGTGGCGGCCAGATGGACAGGCCGTGACGCTGCAAAGAATCATCATCCACGTGACCTGCGACCTCGCTCGTCACGCCGGTCACGCCGACATCATGCGCGAGCAGCACGACAGCGCGATCGGCCTGCGGCGGGAGAACACAAACATTCCTCCCGACCATGACTGGCCGGCGTACATCACCAAGCTGACGAAGCTCGCTGACCACTTCGGATAGCCGCCCGTTCCCGTCGGTACATGAGAGGCGCGTCCCCCTGGCACCGGGGACGCGCCGGCCGCAGTTCCCCAGGAGCCCGGGGTGACCCACCCGGTCCCTGTCCGGGCGGAGCCTGCCGACACGCGCGCTGCTCGACGCCCCCAAGGACGCCACGGGGAAGGGAGAGGACGTCATTCTGACGTGACCTTCACGATTTCTTCACCGTTGCTCCGGCGCAGGCCAGCCAGAATGAGGTATGAGCGCCCGGATCCTGATCGCCGAGGACGATCCGAAACAGGCCCGTCTGATCCAGCTCTATCTGGAGCGGGAGGGACACAGCACGCTGGTCGTCGGCGACGGCCGGTCCGCACTCGAGCAGTGCCGTGCTCGCCGGCCCGACCTGGCCATCCTCGACATCATGATGCCCAGAATCGACGGGCTGGACGTGTGCCGGACGCTACGGGCGGAGTCGGACATGCCGATCCTCCTGCTCACCGCCCGGAGCACTGAGGACGACGTCCTGCTCGGCCTCGACGTCGGAGCCGACGACTACGTCACCAAGCCGTACAGCCCGCGCGAGCTCGCAGCCCGGGTGCGGGCTCTGTTGCGGCGCGCCGGCGTGGTCGGCGCGGGCAACCGGGAGGTGCTCACCGTCGGCGATCTGGAGATGGACCCGGGCCGGTTCGAGGTGCGGGTGGCCGGTCGGCCGGTGGCCCTGACGGCCAAGGAGTTCGGCATCCTGGAGGTGCTCGCCGCAGACCCTGGCCGGGTCTTCACCCGGGCTCAGATCATCGACAAGGCCTTCGGGTTCGACCACTTCGTGCTGGAGCGCACGGTGGACGCGCACGTCATGAACCTACGTCGCAAGATCGAGGCGGATGTCTGCCAACCCCGGTACGTGCAGACCGTCCACGGCCGCGGATACCGGCTGGCGGAGCAGCGGCCGTCCCGATGAGTTTCCGCCTCCGGGTGCTCGCGCTGGTGGCGCTCGTCGCGTTGACCGCCACCGCCGCGACCGCGTGGCTGGTGCTGCGGCAGGCCTCTCGGCAGATCACCGAGTCGGCGACGGCCGACCAGGCCACCACCTCGGTGATCACCGACACGCTCCGGGAGTACGGGCTGCGGCACGGCACCTGGGAGGGCGTCGCCGGGGTCGTTCAGCAGCTGCACGAGCAGACCGGGCAGCGGATCCGGCTGGTCGCCGAAGGCGGCAACGTGCTGGTGGACACCGACCACCTTGTGGGAAGGACGGCCCGCGACGTGGCCGGGCCGCCGATCTCGATCAACCCCCGGCCGATACTGGACCTGCCGGAGCCGGGGCTGCCGCCCGACATCATCTCCGTGATCGCGAACCAGGTTGACCGCTACCGGCAGGGCGTCCACTACGCCGCCTGCCTGACGCGTTTGGGCGCCGAGGTCGTCATGACGGACGGCCCGTACGGCGTGCCCCACTATCCGGCCAGCCCGGTCAACAGTCCCCTTGCAGACGCCGACTGCGAGGCGGTGATCTCGCCCGGTGACGTTCGGCGCGGGGACCATGAGAGGATGTCGGCGTGTGCCGGCCCCGTGGACACGCCGGACCAGGTTTTTCCCACCACGGCGCCTGGGGTACCGAGGGCTGCGGAGTCCTTCCGGGAGCCGGCCGGCGGCGAGCTGTTCACGCGCTGCCTCCGGCAGGCTTTCAGCCAGCGCATCGAACATTTCGCCCCGTCGACGCTGGTGGTCTATGTCGGCGCGCGCGACGAGACGACGTCCACGCCGCTGGCGGTAGGGCCGGTGCTGGCCGCCACCGGCCTGGTCGCCGTGCTCGCGATCGCGGGTTCGCTGCTGGTCAGCCGACGGGTGCTACGCCCGATCGAGGCGCTCACCGATGCCTCCCGCCGGCTCGGGGCGGGCGACCTGACCGAGCGGGTGCCCGTGGTGGGCCAGGACGAGTTGGCCGTGCTCGCCCGCTCCTTCAATCGGATGGCCGACTCGCTGCAGCGGGGCGAGGAACGGCAGCGCCGGCTGGTCGCGGACGTGGCGCACGAGCTGCGCACGCCGCTGGCCAACGTACGGGGATACCTGGAGGCGCTCAAGGACGGAGTGGTGGCACCGGACCGGGCACTGTTCGCCTCCCTGCACGACGAGGCGATACTGCAGCAACGGATCGTGGACGACCTGCAGGACCTGGCCTTGGCCGAGGCGGGCTCCCTGGTCTACCACCGGTCGGTGGTGGACCTCGCGGAGCTGCTGGAGACCTGCCGGACCGCCCACCAGGCGGTCGCCGACGCCGCCGGGGTGATCCTGCTGGCGTCGGCGGCCGAGCCGGTGCACGTGGAGGCGGATCCGGACCGGTTGCGGCAGGTGCTGGGAAACCTCCTCAGCAACGCGCTCCGGGCCACCGCCGGCGGCTCGGTGACCCTGACCGTCACCCGGGCGGGAGCGCAGGCGGCGATAACCGTGGCCGACACGGGCACCGGTATCACCCCCGAACACCTGCCGTACGTCTTCGACCGGTTCTGGCGCGCCGATGCGGCCCGGGGCCGGACCACCGGTGGCAGTGGTCTGGGGCTCGCGATCGTCCGCCAGATCGTGACCGACCATGGCGGCGCCATCTCGGTGGTGAGCGAGCTCGGGGTCGGGACCACGTTCACCATCCAGCTGCCGCTCGTCCCGCAGCCGCGCTGAGGCGCACTCAATCCGCACGCGTTCTTGACAACTTCTTCACCGCCGGTGACTAGCTTCGGCGCCACCGAACGGAGAGAAGGGCGGGGGCGATGGAGCTGACAGCGGAGTATCCGGGGCTGACCGGGTTCGAGCCGATCACCGAGGTGGATCGCAAGGAGTTCCTGTCGCAGGGCTTCCTGTTGCTGCGCAACGTACTCACCGAGCATCACCGGCAGCGGCTGGAGGCAGCTGTCGACCGGATCCACGGGGAGGAGATCGCAGCCGGACGGTCGGCAAAGGACGGCACGGTTCACCTGCTGGGCTTCCTGGACCGGGACGAGCTCTTCGCCGATCTGCTCGTCCATCCGACCACCTTCCCGTACGTCTGGGGACTGCTGGGTTGGAACATCTACACCCATCACAACCACCTGGACGTCACGCCGCCGGCACGCGAGCCGGAGCGGCCGTACTGGGGCTGGCACCAGGACGGCTACCGGCAGAACTCGGATCCAGAGACGCTCGACGGTTCGCCCCGGCCGATGTTCTCCGTGAAGATCGCGTACGTGCTCTCGGACCTCTCGGAGACCGGCCGCGGCGCGACCAAGGTGATCCCCGGCAGCCACCTGCGGAACACCCTCGACCGGCCCACCGCACTGCCCCATCCGGATCCGCCCGGGACGGTCGAGATCACCGCGAACCCCGGCGACGCGTTCGTCTTCGACCGCAGGCTGTGGCACTCCCGATCGACCAACCTGTCCTCGATCAGCCGGAAGATGCTCTTCATCGGGTACACGTACCGGTGGATCCGGCCGCTGGACGAGATGTCGATCGACCGGGCCGGCCCGTGGTGGGCGCGGCGAACGCCGCTACAGCGCCAGTTGCTGGGCGACGGGACGCACACCGCGAACCACTGGGGCGTCGGGTGGGACGGGTACGTCGATGAGGAGATCCCGCTGCGCCGGGAACTCATGCAGCGGGGATGCCTGGACCGCTCCGTCCCCTGGCTGCGCTGAGCGAGCGGTAACCACTCGTCAGGCCGGCGAGCTGCTACAGGTCATCGGCAGCTGGTGGGAGGCGGCGCAGAGCTCGGATAGCCAGGACTGCCAGTGGTGCGCCCACCGCCAGGACGAGCGTTGCCTGTACTGCGCCGATCGTGAGCAGTGCGGAGTGCTGTGCCTGGTGGCTGTGGTCGGGCAGGGTCGCCGTTCGCAGGGCGAGGGCCGCGGCGGCGAGCAGGGTGAGCGCCAGCGACCACGGCAGCGCGCCCGATGGCCGGTGGGACTGCCGGCCGGCGAGGTGGATCACGATGGCGACGCTGACGAGGGCGCAGGACAGGCCGGGCCAGTCCAGCAACCGCAGTGCCTGACTGGTGGCCTGGATGGCGAACAGCGGCACGGGGACGAGGAGGATGCCGATCGGTAGCGCGCCCAGCCACCGACGGCGCGGTACTGGTTCGGCGTCGTGGTGGAACGCCGACATGGCGAGCACCAGAACAACGTCGAGGAGCAGCATCATCCACGGCGACGCGGACGGCGGGACCTCGCCGGTGGCCTGTTGTACGGCGTTGGTCACGGCGGGGGGCAGGATGGCGAGCAGGGCCAGTGCCTGGGCAATGCGCCGGTGGCCGAGGACGAGCGCGACGTACGCCGGCAACCAGGCGTAGTCGGCCAGACCCCATGCGGTGCGCCAGAGGCTGCCCGGCGGGATGAGCGCCCACTCGGGCGCCGGGGCGGGCAACCATGCCATCCTGCCGGCCAGCCACGCGGTGATGGCCACGCCGGCGGTGGCCATCACCGCGTGCACGAGCGTCGCCGTCAGTGCGGCCAGACGGACGGCCTGTCCCCACGCGTACGAGCGGGGTGGTGCGTTGGTCCCACCGAGCCGCAGCCGGGCGGCCAGAGCGATGACGCTGGCGACCTCGGACAGGCGCGGCCGGCCGTAATCGGCGGCGTACGCCGCGGTCTCCGCGTCGCCGGTGTCCATGCTCTCCAGGAAGGCGGCGACCATGTCGTCTTCCCACTCGCGCCGGTAGTCGGCGGGCAGCAGCCGCAACAACAGCCGGTAGCGCTCCTCCAGCCGGTTCACGACGACGTCGTTCCCGCGATCGGACTCCGTCGCTCGCCTAGCCGGGCCGAGGCGATACGGGCGTTCGCGGCCAGCCGTTCCGCCTCTGTGGCGAGCGCATGCCGCCCCCGCTCGGTCAGCCGGTAGTACCGGCGGAGCCGTCCCTGCCATGCCTCCTCCCGGTCCAACTCCACCAGGCCGTCCAAGACGAGCCGGTCCAGCACGCCGTACAACGAACCGATCTTGAGCTGCACGCGCCCCCGGGACAGTTCAGCCACGTCGGAAACGATCCCGTAGCCATGCCGTGGAGCGTCGAGTAGCGCGGTGAGGATGAAGAAGGCTGGTTCCGTCATCGGCCGAGGAGACATACACCCAATATACTGGAAGACAAGATATGCTGTGAAGCGAGACCGAGAGGGCCGATCGTGACAGCGCCATGTCGACAACAACCACCGGGCGGGTCGTGGGGACGCTGTTCCTACTCGCGTTCGTCGTCTACATCACCGGCGGAGCCCTAGTCGCGGGGTCATGCTGTCCGCGGGCATCGTCTTCCTGCTGCTCCTGATCCCACTCGCGCACGAGCACACCGACGCCGACGCCGACAGCCGCGCCGCCCTGTCCGCGCTGGCGCGGGTGGTGGTGGACGGCAACCACTACTGCTTCCAGATCGCCATGGTGTCGCTGGGACTCGGCAGCCTGCTGTTCTGTCGGGTGCTGTTGCGCGCACGACTCGTGCCCCGCTACCTGGCAGGGTGGGGGCCGGTCGGCTATGCCATCTTCCTGGTCGGGGCGGTCCTCGAACTTCTCGGCTACCGCGTCGGCATGGCACTGTCCATCCCTGGCGGTCTGTTCGAGGTGGGCCTCGGAGCCCTGCTCATCGTGAAGGGGTTTCCCGACACGCACCACCGAGAGGGCGACGAACGGACACACAACCTGCCGCTCACCGCTGGGGCACGGCCGGCAGCGTCCAGCACCCTGACGACCTGACCCGACGCGAGCCCATCCCCGCCAGCCCGATCTCGGGACCGACAGCCCCAGCACTTCTGGACCCGCCATTAGAGCTGCACGTTCGGAGTACGGGTGGGCGGGACACGTGGCCGGGACGACATGGTCACCGTCACGGCCATCCAGCATCAGGACAGCAAGGCGCCGCCGGCAGCTATTGCCGCTGGCACGACGGCGACACGTCCTTCACGGCAGGTATCCACGACCTCGACGGGATCGCCGCGGTGGCCGGTGCGTACCGGGCCGTCGGCGAGCACCAGGTCTATCTGCACGACGACAACCTTCTGGTGCGAGCCAGTTGGCCGGACCATGAGGCGGGCGGGCCGCCGGACGTGGTGACCCACCTGCGCAAGGTGGCAGAGCGGAACCTGCGGGTGGAGGTGCAGTGGCTGGGCAGCGGCCACCAGGATCCACAGCACCTGCAGCGGTGACTGATCGCCGTCGCCGATTCCGTCGTGACAGGGCTCTGGGACCACGGCGACGTGCCAACGCGTGACCACCGTGGTGGACGACGGCCCTGGGCTTGTCGGGCACGGGCCTTTTCACCGAGTGGAACGCGGCGTTGACCACGGGCGACCCGGACGTGGTGGCGGATCGGTACGCGGACGACGCCGTGCTGCTGCCGACGCTCTCGAATCAGGTACGCACCAACCGCGCGCAGATCGTTGACTACTTCGAGCACTTCCTCGAGAACAACCCGCAGGGCGAGATCAAGCAGTCGCACATCAACATTCTCGACAAGAACACCGCCATCGACACCGGCGTTTACGTCTTCACGCTGGCCGCCACCGGGCAGCAGGTCGAGGCGCGGTACACGTACGTCTACGAGCTACGCGACGGCAGATGGCTGATCGTCAACCACCACTCGTCCGCCATGCCGGAAAGCACCAACTCCTGATCTGCTCCCCGTCCCGGGGTGGCCGGTAACGCAACTGCCTCCGGCGAGGCGGGCTCCCCGCTTGGACGCTTCTCCCGATGCGGGCTCCCGGCGACTGGTCGCCACCGGCACACGGGAGCCGGCCTCGACAGGCGGGGAGCATCCCTCAGAAGACCGTCCCAAGCCGGGAGTCGGCCTCAGATCAGAGCGCGACCAACCGAGAAAGGTGAGGCCGCGCCGTGACACCGGGCGTCAGCGTCTGGCGCGGAACGGACCGCGCAGTGCGGCCCACTGCAGCAGCATGACGGTCTTCGCGTCGGTGATGCGCCCGTCGTGCGCCATGTCGAGCGCCTCCGCGAACGGCAGTTCGACCACGGTGATGTCCTCACCCTCGTCGGCCACCCCGCCGCCGACCCCGGTACGCGTCGCCGGTGTGTACGCGGCGGCGTAGCAGTGCAGCCGTTCGGTCACCGAGCCGGGGCTGGTGTAGACATCGAACACGTGCTCCAGCTCGCCGACCGTGACGCCCAGTTCCTCGGCCGCCTCCCGGCGGATCGCCGCGTCGGGAGCGTCGTCGTCGAGGAGCCCGGCCGCCGTCTCCAGCATCATCCCGTCGGGGTGGCCGTTTACGTACACCGGGTAGCGGAACTGGCAGGTGACCAGTACCGTGTCACGGTCGACGTCGTACAGCAGGATGGTCGCGCCGTTGCCCCGGTCGTAGGTCTCGCGTTGTTGCCGGCTCCAGGTGCCGTCGGCACGCCGGTAGTCGAACGTGGTGCGCCGCAGCACGTACCAGCCGCTGGCGAGCAGCTCGACGTCGCGGACCACGACGCCCGGGTTCCCGGTCAGGTGGCGGCCGACCTGGTCCAGGCCGGTGCGGCCGCGCGCGTCGGGCACGTCGACGCCCGGCACGCCGGTCGGCCTCGACGGCGCGACAGGCTCGGCCAGCCCGGTCCCGGTTCGCACGCCACTCACGCCGCGACACCCGGCACGTCGGCGACGTCGTAGTACACCGGCAGCCCGCGCTCCCGCGCGATGGCCACATCCTGGTCGGCGCCGGTCGACGCCCCGGGCAGCCGCAGCACCGCGTCGCAGTGTTGCAGCAGCCGCTCCGCGGTGGGGTAGAGCACGTCCTGTGCGATCGGGTCATTGACGCCGTCGGCGCCCGCGCCCCGAAGCACCGGCAGGGCGACCCACTCGCCGATCATCGGGACGTGCCCGGCCTGGAAGATCGGCCAGGCTGCCTCCTCCAGCCGGCGCAGGTTCGCCGCGAGCAGGTCTGGGTGGTCGCCGGTGCCCGACCGATACGGGCCGGCAATGAGGATCATCAGGGGTTTCGTCGTGGTCATGAACATGAGACTATCGGCAGACCGTGCAGAAACAAAGAATAATGTGAGGGAACGTGCATGCTGGCTGCGCAACGTCGTGACCTTTTGCTGGACCGGCTGCGCCGGGACCGGCGTGTCATCGCCAAGGACATCGCGACCGAACTCGGCATCTCGGAGGACACGATCCGCCGCGACCTGCGCGACCTGGCCGCGATCGGGTTGTGCCAACGGGTGTACGGCGGCGCGTTGCCCGCCTCCCCGGCGGTGGCCGATTACCCGACCCGCCGACTGCTCCGGGTGGACTCCAAGGAACGGGTCGGCGCCGCCGCCGCCGCGCTGATCCAGCCCGGTGCAACGGTCGTCGTCGACGGCGGCACCACCGCGCTCGCCGTCGCCCGCGCCCTGCCCGCCGCGCTGCGGGCCACCGTGGTCACCCACAGCCCCACGGTGGGCGCCACGCTCGCCGAGCACCCGAATGTCGAGGTCTACCTGCTCGGTGGTCGGCTCTTCAAGCACTCGGTGGTCGCCTGCGGTGCCGCCGCCGTGGAGGCCGCGCAGGCGGTCAACGCGGACCTGTTCCTGCTCGGCGTCACAGGAGTCCACCCCGACGCCGGCCTGACCACCGGTGACGCCGACGAGGCCGCGATGAAACGGGCGCTCGCCCAACGGGCGGCCGACACCTACGTGCTGGCGAGCGCGGAGAAGATCGGGGCGGCGTCGCGCTTCACGGTCCTTCCGCTGAGCGCCGTCGCGGGCATCATCACCGACGCGCCGCCGGAGGACGACACCCTGCGGCGGCTCGTCGAGGGCGGCGTCGCGATCGTCCATGCCTGATGTGCGCGGTCATCCGGCGTCGTCGTGGTCCAGCGCGACGAGTGCCCCGCCGCACGCCCGGCCCTGCCGCACCGCCTGGCGGCCGGCCGCACGCCGACCCGCGGCGCCCGTCCGATCGCCGATTCAGGCGCGGCAGCCGGCGCCGCACGCCGGCACCGGCAGGTTTCCCGCCTGATTGCCGCCTTTCCTGTTTCAGGAACTACTTTCAGTGAGATCCGCCGGTGTCACCCTGCGCGCGCAGAGCCGGGCCCCCGCACGCCGAGGCCAGACCGAACCGGCCGACAACGGTGAGAACCCGGATCAACTGCAGAGCATCCACTTCGCCTGCCATGTTCCGAGATGCGCAACGAGCACGTGAAAAATGGTGCTGCCACCGGAACCGACTGGGAGAAATGGTTAGAAGGACTGACTAATCATGCATTGACGGTCAGGGGCGACCGCGCTGAATGACATCGACATCCGACTTAACGGTAACGATGCGTAACCACCCGCTCGCGATCGATATTGCCGCCCGAACCTGGTTCGGCTAGCATCAGATCAGTCATTGGGGCAATGATTCCCGGCATCAATACCGTCGCCCGTCGCAAGTGATGACCTTGCAACGAAGGGGAAATGGAGAACGGTTGACGAATCCGCACCTCGCGACCTGAGGGAAACGTTCGTCGATTCCGGAGGCATTGCCGAGGTGGCCGTCGAAAAAGGGGGAGAAATTGACGGAGCCGAGCGAGAAAGCCGCCGAACGCGTCATCGAGTTCATGCATGACAATCTCGGTGAACAGCTCACGATCGACGACATGGCTCGGACGGCGTTATTCAGCAAGTTCCACTTCTCTCGGATCTTTCAGCGGGCGACGGGGTTGTCGCCGGGCCGGTTCCTCGCGGCCCTGCGGCTCCAGCGGGCCAAGCAATTGCTGGTATCCACGTCCCTGAGCGTGGCGGATGTCAGCCTCCGGGTTGGTTACGCCAGCGTCGGCACCTTCAGCTCCCGCTTCACCCGCAGCGTGGGCCTGTCGCCGACGACGTACCGGCGGCTCGGGGGGTTCACCACCCAGGTGCCCGTCCAGGACGGGCACGCCGCCGTCAACCGGCCGGTTGGCCGCGTGCAGGGCCGGCTGACCTGCCCACCGGAGTTGCCGGGCAGCCGGATCTTCGTAGGCGTGTTCCCGGAACGAATCCCCGAGGGCCGACCGGTCCAGTGCTGCATCCTCGACCGTCCCGGCGAGTTCGTGTTCGACCGGGTGCCGGCCGGGGTGTGGCACATTCTGGCCCACTCCGCCGTTGAGGAGCCCACGTCCCCGACAACCGGCACCCCCGTCGGCAGCCATGGCCCGGTGGTCGTCCGGCGGGACAGCCTCCTGGAGGTGGAGATGTCCATGCGACCAATGCGGATCATCGACCCGCCCGTGCTGCTCGCCCGGCTCGACGTCCGACGCTCGGCCATCGAACGGGCCGCCGCCGGACGGCAGCCCGTCGGGCTCAGCGGCGGTTGATCGCACGACCGCCCGGCCCGCCGGGCCATCCGGCTGGTCGGGCGGACGCCCGCCCGACCATGCCTCCCGCTGCTACTTGACGACCTTGAACCGTAGGTGCGTCACCTCGGGGGCGTGCACGGCGCCGAGGCTCTCCAGGGTCACCGTGCCGCCCAGGTCGCCGAAGAGCCGGATGCCGTTGGGGATCAGCACCGGCCGGACAGCCAATCGGATCTCGTCGACCAGCCCCGCCGCCAGGCACTGCTGGGCAATCTGGGCCCCGCCGCCGATGACCACGTCCCGGTCTCCCGCGGCCGCCTGCGCCAGACGCACCGCGGCCTCCACTCCGTCGGACACGAAGGTGAAGCGGGTCTCGCCCCTCGCCGGTTCGTCCGGCGTGCCGTGGGAGACGATGAAGTGCTCCACCTGGAACGGATTCGCCGCGAAGCCGTCCTGGCTGGCGCCACTGTCGTACGTCCGCCGGCCCATCACCATGGCCCCGATCGTCGACATCTGCTCCTCCACCACCCGCCGGTTCTCCGGCGACGGCGAGAAGAACCAGTCGTGCAGCCCTTCGGGCTCGTCGTGGGGGCCGGCGACACACCCGTTCACCGACATCGTCATGTCCAGCACGACCTTCCCCATTCGTACCTCCGTCATCTGGTGGTTTCCGGCAGTTCGGTCAACGTCCGGCGCGCCGGTCACGCCGGGGCCCGGGTGGACGAGGCCCTCCCGGGCAGCCCGCGTCGCCGCACCGCCCGGCGCCAGGCCACGCGGTGCCCGGCCCGCGCCAACCGGATCGGTCCGCCGGCCGAACCGAAGGAGAACAGAAGGGTGGGTAGCGCGAGCAGCCAGCTGGCCGGTGTCGTCCGGGATGTCGTGCATGGCAGGCCCTCCATGTTGCCGAATCTGGTCCCTCGTACAGATCCACCGGACACCGGAAACTCATCGGTGCGGCGGAGAACGTCGGTTCGTCATACTCTTCGCCACGTGGCGGCACACGGCCGACCTACAATCGGCAGCGAGCCCGGGAGGGCAGGCGATGACGGTCGACAATGCGGTCCGGGCGAGTTTCTCGCACCTCACCGAACCGTTCCGGCACGAACTGCTGGTGCACTGCTACCGGATGCTCGGCTCGGTGCACGACGCCGAGGATCTGGTCCAGGAGACCTACCTGCGCGCCTGGCGGTCGTACGACGGTTTCGAGGGGCGTTCCTCGCTGCGCACCTGGCTGTACAAGATTGCTACCACCGCCTGCCTGCGCGCGTTGGAGAACCGCAGCCGCCGGCCGCTACCGATGGGGCTCGGCACGCCGAACGCCGATCCCGAGGAGCACCTGGCCCGGGACGACGACACCGACTGGCTGGAGCCGATCCCGGACGCGATGCTCCGGTGGGAGCGGGAGGACCCGGCCGCCATCGTCAGCGTCCGGCAGGGCGTCCGGCTGGCGTTCGTCGCCGCGCTGCAACACCTGCCCCCGCGCCAGCGGGCCGTGCTGATCCTGCGGGACGTGCTCCAGTGGCGGGCGGCCGAGGTCGCCGACCTGCTGGACCTCAGCACGGCGGCGGTCAACAGCCTGCGGCAACGGGCCCGGTCGAGCCTGGACAGCCTGTCGCCCCGGGAGGAACAGGTCACCGAGCCCACTACCGCGGCGGAACGGGAGCTGCTCGACCGGTACGTGGCAGCGTTCGAGAACAAGGACATCGCCGGGCTGGTGCGGTTGTTCGCGCCAGGCGCGGCGTGGGAGATGCCTCCGTACGCCGGGTGGTACCGGGGGCCTGCCGACATCGGCCGACACCTCGCGCTGCGTTGCCTCTCGGATCCCGGGCCGGTGCGGCTGGTGTCGGCCCGCGCCAACGGCCAGCCCGCCCTGGCCACCTACATGGGCGGCGGGGGAGGCGACTTCCGGCTGGTCAACCTCCAGGTGCTCACCGTTGTCGGGGCGGCGGTCGCGCGGATCACCGCGTTCTCCGACCCGCTACTGTTCGCGGCGTTCGGGTTTCCCGTGGCGGCGTCCGGGCGGCGCCTCGACGAGCTGACCTCGCGGGCCGCCGGCAGGCGGGCGGGGTTGTTCCGTGGCGTGTCCCGCTGGCCGGAGCCGTACTGGTCGAAAGGCGCGGATGCGGGTGCCGGTCGTGCCAGCACCCGCATCCGGTGGAGGTCAGCCGGCGACGCCGGTTACCGTGCTGCCCGACTTGGTCACCCGGTAGCTGACCTGCTCACCACTCCAGAAGTGGAAGGTGAGGGTTACTGGGCGGTTGTCGGCGACATCGGCGAAGAAGGCCGAGGTCAGGGTGATCTGGTTGGTGCTGTAGTCCGGCGCGAACGTCACGTCGAACTCCTTGTACGACGTCCAGTCGTGCGGGCCGGCGTTGCTGCCGTCGGCGTACTTGGCCTCCATCGTGGCGAGTTGGTCGCCGCGGAACTGGGTGGGGATGGCGAAGGAAGTCGTCGTTCCGGTGGCGTTGGACAGGACCGGTCGGTCGTAGGTGATCACATTGACCCGCCAGGGGACACCCGCCGAGAACCGTAGGTGCAGCGTCGCGTTGACCCCGTACGCCCGGTTTCCGGTGAGCCGGGTGAGTGCGGCGGCGGTGAAGGTCAGCTGGTCCCCCGAGACGGTGTAGTCGGTGCCGCGGACCAGGTCGGAATTGCCCTGCCGGACCCCGACGAAGGACGTGCCGTTCAGGTTCAACGTGAGGGTCTTGCTGGTTACGGCGCTGGCCTTCGCGTTGAACAGCAGGTCCGACGACGCGGTGCCGGAGCGGGTCGTCCAGCTCGACCTGATCTGGGCGAACAGCTCCGGGTCCTTCCAGACGAAGGATGTCCGGTCGAAGTGCTGCCCATTGTCCCAGAGCATCGTGGTCAACTGCCGGCTGCGCGCGTAGTGGCCGAGGAACTCGAAGAACTTCAGCTTCTCGCCCTGCTCGATGGTGCCGGTGTGCCGGTCGAAGCCGAGCAGGCCGTACTCGCCGATGATGACCGGGATGCGCCGGGTGACGAAAGAGTTGTAGACCCGGTCGAAGGAGTCGGTGAGATCCTTCTGGACGGTGGCGTCGAAGCGGGTGCCGCCGGCCACGTTGACGCTGAACGGCCAGTAGCCGTAGAAGTGCACGGTCGCGATCAGGTTCGGGTCGTCGAGGGTGTCGAAGGTGGTCACCAACTCGTCGACCCGGGGCTGCTCGCTGGAGGTGTGCAGGGTGGGCAGCACGAGCAGCCGGCTGGCGTTGTTGCCGCCGGAGGCGCGCACGATCCGGTGGAAGGACGTGTTGAGTTCGTGGAGCAGCGTGGCGTTCTGGGCGTCGCCGGAGCTGCCGGTGAACTGCGGCTCGTTGACGCTCTCGAAGACCAGCTTCGGCGAGTGGTTGCGGAACGTGTTCGACAGCTGGGTCCAGACCGCGTTGTACTTGTTCAGCACGTTGGTGCGGTCGGTGGGCATGGTGTTGATCCACTGCCACGAGTCGTGATGGATATTGATCATCACGTAGAACCCGTCGGCGAGGGCCCAGTCGACCACCTCCTTGACCCGGTTGAGGTAGGCGGCCTCGATGGTGTGGTCCGGCGCCCCGCCCAGGTGCGCCGACCAGGTCACCGGGATGCGGATGCTCTTGAAGCCCTGCGCCCTGACATTGTCCAGCAGGGCTTCCGTGATCCGCGGGTTGCCCCAGGCGGTCTCGTCGGCGCCGACGGCGTCGAGCGAGTTGCCCAGGTTCCAGCCGGGCTGCATCGCGGCGACCGCCGCCATCGCGTCGCCGGTCGGGGGCGGCGTGGTGG
>NZ_SMKN01000429.1 GCF_004348675.1 Micromonospora sp. KC606
TCCGCGGTTTCCGGATAGAGCCGGGCGAGATCGAGGCGCAGCTGACGGCGCACGCGGACGTGCGCGAGGCGCTGGTCGTGGCGCGCGAGGACATACCAGGCGACAAACGCCTCGTCGCCTACGTGGTGACGAACAACGAGGTTGTCGGCCTTGCGACGGAGTTGCGTTCGTTTTTGTTGTCGCGTTTGCCGGAGCACATGGTTCCGGCGGCGTTTGTGGTGCTTGACGCGTTGCCGCTGACGCCGAACGGGAAGGTGGACCGTCGGGCGTTGCCGGCGCCTGCGGATGAGGCGTATGCGCGTGGTGTCAGCGAGGCGCCGGTGG
>NZ_SMKN01000047.1 GCF_004348675.1 Micromonospora sp. KC606
GTGGGCGGCGACGTGGGACCGGGTCGCGCAGCGCTCCGAGCAGAACCGGCGGCAGCAGTTCGACGAGGTGTCCAGGTAGACGTTGCCGCAGCGTTCGTCCGCGCAGACCCCGAACCGGGCGCTGCCGTACTCGCAGAGCCAGACCGACAGCCCCCAGACCGCGCCGGCCAGGTACTCCGCGCTGACCGAGGCGCCCCGGCTGGTCACGTGCATGTGCCAGTCGCTGGAGTCGTGCCCGGAGATGCGTGGCTGCACCGGGAACGACTCCAGCAGCGCGTTCAGTTCCGCCACCGCCTGCGCGTCCCGCCCCGAGGTGCCGTACTCGAACACGTCGCGCAGGCGCTTGCGCGCCCGCCGGAAGATCGCCAGATCCCGTTCCGAGACCTCGTCGCGCATCCACGCGTTCTCGTCGGGGAAGAGGGCCCGCAGGGCGTCGAGGTCGTCCAGGCGGGCGTTGACGAGATCAACGCCGGTCCGGGCGTACGCGTCGAAGTTCACGACACCAACGGTAGACGACTCAGCAGGGTCGCGGCGCGTCGATGTAGTGCGGTAGGAACCTTGCGTAACCGTCCGTGATCAGGCTCGTGCTTTCCCGGATCCCCATCCCGGCGGCCTCGTTCTCCACGATCCAGCTTCCCAACACCACGTGGTTGCCGTCGAAGGCCGGCAACGCCCAGAACTCCTGGTAACAGAATCCCTCGGCGCCGTACTCGCCCGGATTGCCGACCTCGGTGCCGTCGGTGATGATCCGTATCGAGGCGCCCTCCCGGCCGAGTAACGGCTTCGCCACGTACCGGGTCATCCCGCGCGGCCCGTCCAGATACGCCGGGAGCAGGTACTCGTGCCCCGGATACAGCTCCCAGAGCACGGCGAGCAGCGCCTTGTTCGACAGCAGCAGCTTCCAGGCCGGCTCGATCCAGGTGGTCGGGGTGCCGGGCTCCAGCGCCGGACGGCCGTACGGCTCGGCCAGCATCCACTCCCAGGGGTAGAGCTTGAAACAGGTGGTGACCGGGCGGTCGGCGGCGTCAACGAAGCGCCGGCCGTCCCAGCCGATCTGCTGGATGGGCAGCAGCGTCGCGTCCAGCCCCGCCTGGCGCGCGGTCTCGGCCAGGTAGCCGGCGGTGATCTGGTCCTCGCCCGACTCCTCCTCGTCGGACCAGCAGACGTGCACCCGCCGGTCGTGCAACCCGGTGCCGATCTTCGCCCACGCCCCGACCAGCCGCTCGTGCAGGCTGTTCCACTGATCGGCCTCGGGCCGGGTCTGCTCCAGCCAGTACCACTGAATGATGCTCGCCTCGACCAGCGAGGTCGGGGTGTCGGCGTTGTACTCCAGCAGCTTCGGCGGCCAGGAGCCGTCGTAGGCGAGGTCGAAGCGGCCGTAGAGGGTCGGCGGCGACTCGCGCAGCGAGCGGGCCACCGCCTCGGCCGCCCAGGCGGGGATGCCGAAGTCGGCGTACCGGCCCCGGGCCACCACGTGCTCGGCGGCGGCGACGGACATCCGGTGCAACTCCTCGGTCGCCTCCTCCAGCCGGAGGACCTCGTCCAGCTCGAAGGCGTACGCCGCCGTCTCGTCCCAGTACGACATGGTGGCGCCGTCGGGCAGTTCGGTGGTGGCGTACACCAGCCCCTGCTCCTGGATGGTGGCCGCCCAGTCCGGGCGGGGGGTGGCCGCCTCGCGCCGCACCTCAGCCCCCGCAGGAGGCGAGGTGGGTACCGAATCCGCCCCGCTCCGGCAGGGTCGCCTCGGCCGGGAGTGGCGTGGCGGGTCGGGCATCGCCGGCGGCGGGGACCCGCATGGCCACCGCGACGGTGTCGCCACCGCCGGTCGGGCCCAACGCGCAGTCGTCATCGTCGTCGTCGCCAGACGAGGTCATGTTGCAGCCGGAGAGGGCGAGCGCCAGGGCGGTGAGCGCGCCGAGTTGCACGGAGGTCGACCGGAGCCGGCGGCGGGGGTGTCGTTCCACGTTCACGGTTGTAACCGATCCCCGCCACCCGTGGGCGTCCGGCCCGTCCGTGACGGACCGGGACCGGGGCGTCGGCCGCTCCGACCGGCCGTCGGCGAGATGCCCGCGACGGGCGATACGCTCGGCTCATGCTCCGTTCCGTCATCCTCGCCGCCTCCCGGTCATCCCTGGTCGAGCGGCTGATCGCGACGGCTCCGTTCACCCGTGACGTCGTGGGCCGGTTCGTCGCCGGCAGCGCCACGGACGACGCGTTGCGCGCGACCCGCGGGCTCGTCGCCGACGGCCTCGCGGTCACCCTCGACAACCTCGGCGAGGACACCGTCACTCCCGAGCAGGCGAACGCCACCCGGGACGAGTACGTGAAGCTGCTCAGGCTGCTCTCCGCCGCCGGGCTCACCCCTGCCGCGGAGGTGAGCGTGAAGCTCTCCGCGCTGGGCCAGCGTTTCGACCCGCGACTGGCGTACGACAACGCGCGGGCGATCTGCGTCGCCGCCGACGCGGCGGGCACCACGGTCACCCTGGACATGGAGGACCACAGCACCACCGACTCGACCCTGGACATCCTTTCCAAGCTGCGCAAGGATCACCCGTCGACCGGGGCGGTGCTCCAGGCGTACCTGCGGCGTACCGAGTCGGACTGCCGGGAACTGGCCGGGGCGGGGTCCCGGGTGCGGCTGTGCAAGGGGGCGTACAAGGAGCCGGAGTCGGTGGCGTACCAGTCCGCACGCGAGGTGGACAGGTCGTTCGTGCGCTGCATGAACGTGTTGATGTCCGGCGACGGCTACCCGATGCTGGCCACCCACGACCCGCGCCTGATCGCCATCGGCGAGGACCGGGCCCGCTGGTTCGACCGCGGCCCGGACCGGTTCGAGTTCCAGATGCTGTACGGCATCCGGCCGCAGGAGCAGGCCCGGCTGGTCAGCGAGGGCTACACCGTGCGGACCTACCTGCCGTACGGCGAGGACTGGTACGGCTACCTGATGCGTCGGCTCGCCGAGCGCCCCGC
Organism: Micromonospora sp. KC606; assembly: GCF_004348675.1. GTDB lineage: Bacteria > Actinomycetota > Actinomycetes > Mycobacteriales > Micromonosporaceae > Micromonospora. The sequence goes on from NZ_SMKN01000047.1 coordinate 2,971, forward strand.
GAACCTGGTGTTCTTCGGTCGGGCGGTGCTGTCGAAGAAGTGAGTTGATCGACGGGCCGGCCGACGTGATTCTCTCCGTCTGCGCCGATCGGGGGTGTCCGGGGAGCCGGACGGCGCCGCATCCCGCATCCCGTGTGCCGGCCGCCCGACCGGCCGACCAGGGCGGGCGACGCGCGAGTGGGTCTTTCCGGAACGTCCGATTGGTCGTACTCTTCGCCGGTGGGTGAGGGGGTGGCGAACGGCGTCGCGGACGACCCGGGGCCAGGCGAAGCCGCACCGGTTCCGGTCCGGCCGGCGCGACCGCGCTGGGCCCTCGGCCTGGCGCTCGCGGTGATCCTGGCGCTCCTGGGTGGCGGTGTGCCGGCGGCAGTGCTGACCGGGCTGCCGCAGTGGGCCAGCGATGGGCCGTCGGCGGCGTGGCTCGCCCCCGGGCCGGACGGCTCATCCGATCGCTTCGACGACGCCCCCGCCGGGGCGGACGCACCCGCCACGACGGCCAGGCGGCGTCTCGGCGAGCAGCTGGCCGCCCAGCTCGACCGGCAGGCCGCCGCCCTGCTCGGCGGCGACCGGGCCGGCTTCCTGGCGATCGCCGACCGGGCCGCTCGGGCCGACCTGGTCCGCCGCTTCGACGCGCTGCGCGCCCTGCGGGTCACCGTGTGGCAGGTCCGGCCGGAGGGCTTGCCGACCCCGGACACCGGTCGGCCGGGGCAGTGGCGCCAGCCGGTCGTCTTCCGGTACTGCCTGGTCGTACCCGACTGCACCCCCAGCCCGGTGCTGGTCGGCACCCGCTGGCGGGCCGGCGACGGGGCGCCCCGGCTGCTCGCCCTCGAAGAGTCCCGCTCGGCGCAGGCCGGCGTCCGGCCCTGGGAGGTCAGCGAGCTGGTGGCGGCGGTCGGCGCGCGGACCGTGGTGGCGACAACCCCGGCCCTGCGCCGGGCGCTGCCCGGCCTGCTCGCCGCGGCTGAGGAGGCGGCCAAGGTGGCCGACCGGTACGCGGTCGTCGGCCAACCCCCCGACCGGTACCGCGTCTTCTACGCCGGGCAAGGCGAGTGGCGGCGCTGGTACGGCGGCGGCCGGCCGAGGTGGACCGCCGGGTACGCGGTCGGTGTCGGCGGTGGCCATCACGAGGTCGTGCTGAACGCGGACGCGCTGCCCGCCTCCGGCCTCGGCGAGCTGCTGCGGCACGAGCTGACCCACGCCGCGTCGCTGACCGACCGGGGACATCCCGGCCGGCAGACCTGGTGGCTGGTCGAAGGGCTGGCCGAGTACGCCGGTGCCGACGGGGCCCCGGTGCACCGGTACGAGGCGCTGGAGGACGTCCGGCGGCTGGTCACGGGGGGCTGGAACGGCCGGTTGGACGCCCTCGCGCCCACCGACACCGCCCCGGCGGATCGGGTCGGCGGCAGCTACGGGGTCGCCTACCTGGCCGTCCGTCATCTCGTCGACCGGTACGGCGAGCAGCAGATGCTGGAGTTCTTCCGCGCCGCGGTGCTCGACCGGCAACCGGTCGACGAGGCGGCCGAACGGGTGTTCGGCGACGACTGGCCCACCCTGCACGACGACTGCGTCGCCTACGTCCGGTCGGCCTCCGCGTGAAGGGAAGCTGACGGCGGGGGTGCCGCGTCCCGTGGCCCGGACCAGAGCCTCGCGCAGGGCGACCGTTCGCGTGCTGACCCGGCCAGCGTCCATGATCGACCGCTGTCGGGCGACGACGGCGGACCTGAGACACTGGGGATCGCTCCCAGCGCGGAGCCCTGGTCCGCGTCCGGAAGCGGCCCGGGGTGTCCGTCCGGTGGCTCCGGTGGCGCCGCCGGAGCCACCGGGCCCTTCCGCGCGAGCGGGTTCCCGGGTCCGGGGGCGTCGACAGTCTCGGAAATTAAGCCGCGCGTGGGCGATCCCGGCAACGGGACGTGGGGTGCTTCGCCTGGAAACTCCAGGTCACGAGCGGGTGAACAGCGCTTCGCGCATGATCAGTTCGACGAAGGGATCGCGCCGGTCACAGCGGCCCCGCTACCGTACTGGTAACACGCGCGTTGCCGGCCCGGCGGGACCACCTTCTCGGGTGGCGCGCGCCGGGCAGGGATGGGTCGGGTGAGCCATGGCCGGGTCACCGTCCGACGGTCGGCTGTCGGATGTCAAGTTCCTGACCGTCGCCGAGGTGGCGGCGGTCATGCGGGTCTCCAAGATGACGGTCTACCGCCTGGTGCACAGCGGTGAACTCACGGCGGTCCGGGTGGGCCGGTCTTTCCGGGTGCCCGAGCACGCGGTGCACGACTATCTCCGGGGCGCGTTCCAGGAGACCGCCTGACGAGTGCCGAGTGCGACGTATCGGGCATCGACGGGGGCGCGTTGGTCCTGCTGACGCACTCCGGCTACCCTGGAGCGGACCGTGATCGCTCGCCGGTGTGCCCGACGCCACCAGGCTGGTCCGGTCCGTTGTCCGCACGCGGTCACCGGCATCACCATCGTGGTGCCGCACGTCCGCCCCGCACGTTGTATTGGAAGGCTGTCGTATGGGCTCGGTGGTCAAGAAGCGCCGCAAGCGCATGGCTAAGAAGAAGCACCGCAAGCTGCTGCGCAAGACCCGCGTCCAGCGTCGCCGCCTCGGCAAGTGACCGGAGCCGGGCCACCGCCCGGCTCCGGCGCACCTGCCAAACTGTCGACCCTCGGAGGCTCAGGTGATCAGGCCGCGGACGCCCCGGCTCGATCCCGCCTGCCGGTCAAGGCGTTCACGATGACCCCCGGTGGCACCCCAGGTGCTCCGGGGGTCGTCGTCGTGACCGGGGTCGGTCGATACCTCGGCGCGCACGTCGCGGCCCGACTCGCCGCCGACCCGCGGATCGAGCGGGTGATCGGTGTCGACCCGGCCACCCCCGGTCCCGAGGTCGAGCCGGATCTCCTCGACGGGGTCGAGCGGGTCCGGCTCGACCTCGGCTCCCTCGGCGGATTCCTCGCCGACCTCGATGTCGACGCCGTGGTGCACCTCGCCCTGGTCAGCGCCCCAGACCCGCAGCACGGCGGCCGGGCGGCGATGAAGGAACAGAACGTCATCGGCACCATGCAGCTGCTCGCCGCCTGCCAACGGGCGCCGCGGCTGCGTAAGCTCGTGGTCCGCTCCTCGACCGCCGCGTACGGCGCATCCTTCCGCGACCCGGCCGTGTTCACCGAGGAGACCGAGCCCCGGGAGGTGCCGCGCGGCGGATTCGGCCGCGACATCCTCGACATCGAGGGCTACGTTCGCGGGTTCCGTCGCCGGCGCCCCGACGTCACCGCCACCGTGCTGCGCTTCGCGCCGTTCATCGGCTCCACCGCCGACACCACGCTCACCCGCTACTTCTCCCAGCCGTTCGTGCCGACCGTCTTCGGCAGGGATCCCCGGTTGCAGTTCGTGCACTTCGACGACGTCCTGGAGGTGCTGCACCGGGCCGTCGCCGAGGAACACCCTGGGACGTACAACGTCGCCGGGCCGGGGGTGCTCTCGCTGTCCCAGGCGATCCGCCGGGCCGGGCGGGTCGCCGTGCCGGTGCTGGAACCGGGTCTCTCCGGGGCCGCCGCGCTCGCCCGTAGCCTCGGCTTCGGCCGCTACGGCCTCGACCAGGTCGATCTCTTCGTGCACGGCCGGGTGGTCGACACCACCCGGCTGAAGCAGGAGTTCGCCTTCACGCCGCGCTCCACCGCCGCCGCGTTCGACGACTTCATCCGGGCCCACCGCGGTGGCGTGGTGCTCACCCGGGACACCCTCGCCGCCGCCGAGCAGGTGGTGCTGGAGAGCATCCGACAGGTGCGCCAAGCCGTACAGGAGCGGTCGTGAACAGGCCCGACGAGCGCCCCGAGAACCGGTACGACGTATCGCTGAGGCTGGTCGGGGCCGACGCGGAGCCGGCCCGGCGCAACGGTCACCGGCCCGGCACGAACGCTGTCGCCGCCCCGGCGGGCCACGAGGAGCCGGACACCTCGGCCACCGACGAGCCGGACACCTCGGCACGACCGCACCGACCGGCACGTCGCGCGCTGGTTACCGACGAGCCGGCCGTGACGAAGGCCGCCGCCGGTGCGACGCAGTCACCGCCGGCCGGGCGGGAGCCGGACCGACCGGCCGTGCCGGACCAGCCGGGGGACCACTGGGACCGCAAGGTCGCCGCCGGGCTGGCGTTCCTGCGCCGCCGGCTCTCCGGCGAGTACGAGGTCGACGAGTTCGGCTTCGACCCCGACCTGACCGAGGCCGTCTTCCACCCGCTGCTGCGCCGGCTCTACCGGGACTGGTTCCGCACCGAGGTGACCGGCCTGGAGAACGTGCCCGCCCAGGGCGCCGGCCTGGTGGTCGGCAACCACTCAGGCACCGTCGCGCTGGACGCGTTGATCCTCTCCACCGCCCTGCACGACCAGCATCCCGACCACCGATCCCTGCGGTTGCTCGGTGCCGACCTGGTGTTCCGGATGCCGGTGGTCTCCGAGATCGCCCGCAAGACCGGCGGGACGGTCGCCTGCAACCCGGACGCGGAGCGGCTGCTCGGCGCCGGCGAACTGGTCGGCGTCTTTCCGGAGGGATTCAAGGGCATCGGCAAGCTCTACTCCGACCGCTACAAGTTGCAGCGGTTCGGTCGGGGCGGCTTCGTCTCGGCGGCGCTGCGCACCGGCACCCCGATCGTGCCGGTCGCCATCGTCGGCGGAGAGGAGATCTATCCGATGCTCGCCGACATCAAGCCGCTCGCCCGGCTGCTCAAGCTGCCGTACTTCCCGATCACGCCGACCTTCCCGTGGCTCGGGCCGCTGGGCATGGTGCCGCTGCCGAGCAAGTGGCTGATCCAGTTCTGCCCGCCGATCCCGACCGCACACCTGACCGACTCCGCCGACGATCCGCTGGTCGTCTTCAACCTCGCCGACCAGGTTCGCGAAACCATCCAGCACACCCTGCACCAGCTGCTGGAACGCCGCCCCGACCCGTTCGGCCCCTGATCACGCCCGGCCGCTGATCACGCCCGGCCGCTGATCACGCCCGGCCGTCAGAGCGCGGCGCGGCGGCGGCGGTGCAGGGCCAGCCCTGCGGTGACCATGCCGGCGAGCAGCCCTGCGGCGGCCGTCGACGGCAAGGCGATCTTGACCGCCCGCCGCCCGGTGCGAAAGTCACGCACCTGCCAGCCCCGCTCGCGGGCCTGCCGCAGCAGCGTGGCGTCCGGGTTGATCGCCACCGCCCGCCCGACGGCGGTGAGCATCGGCAGGTCGTTCACCGAGTCGCTGTACGCCGCGCAGCGGGACAGATCCAGCCCCTCAACCTCGGCGAGCTGCACGACCGCCTCCGCCTTGGCCGGGCCGTGCATCAGGTCACCGACCAGCCGCCCGGTGTACGCGCCGTCGACCACCTCCGCCACCGTGCCGATCGCCCCGGTCAGGCCGAGTCGGGTGGCGATCACCCGGCCGATCTCCACCGGGGCGGCGCTGACCAGCCAGACCCGCTCGCCCGCGTCGAGGTGGCGCTGGGCGAGCCGGCGGGTGCCGGCCCAGATCCGGGGCGCCATCAGCTCGTCGAAGATCTCCTCGGTGAGGCGCTCGACCTCGGCGACCCGCCAGCCCTCTATGAAGGCGAGGGCGGCCTCCTTGGCCTGCGACATGTCGCCGGCGTGCTCGGTGGCCAGGAGCCGGAACCGGGCCTGCTGCCAGGCGAACCGGGCCAGGTCGGCGGTGGTGAAGTACTTGCGGGCGGCGAGCCCTCGGGCCAACCAGTAGATAGACGCGCCCTGCATCATCGTGTTGTCCACGTCGAAGAAGGCCGCGGCGCGGGGATCGGGCACCACCGGGATCGGCTGATCGCCCCCGGCCTCGGCCCAGCCGGCGACGTGCCCGTGGACATCGGTGCTGACCGTGACCTTGCGGATGCGGGGCATGGCACCTCCCTCCGTCCGGCCACCGTGCGCGCGCCTGCACACCTGAGCCTAGTCGGGCGTCGATCAGGAACGGTCGCCCCAACGGGTACCTGTGATGTGAGCTGCCTCGCGGGTCAGCGGTGCTCGGGACAGGCCGTGGGGGTGGGCCCGAGGGCGTCCCCGGCAGCCGGGGTGGGCAGCCCGCAGGCGATGGCGGCACGCAACGCGTCGGAGCGCTTGCGGATCGCGTCCAACAGGGCCAGGGAGCGCCGGACCCGGTCCCGCTCGGCGCGGTCGGCCCCGTCGAGCAGCCCACCGACCGCGCGCCGCTGGCGGGTGACGAAGGTGTTCACGGCGTCCAGCCCGGCGGTGTCCGACCGCTGGGCGGCCGCGGCGGTGAGCAGACGAACCCCCTGGCGGGTGTCGGCGTCCATGTCCTCCAGCACCGCGGTGAACCCGGGCAGGTCGTCCCGGAGGGTGGCGGCCTCGGTCAACCGGGTACGGGCGAAGTCCAGGAAGAGCTGGCCTCGGCTGAGGTTCGAGCTGGCCAGGGCGAGCTGGGCGCGTTCCGTGGAGCGCTTCATGCCGTACAGCGCGTCACCGGGGACCGCGTCCTCGCTGGCGGCGGAGATCCCGGACACCGCGACGGCGCCGGCGGCGATGCCGACCAGGACGGCGCCCCGGGCGCGGACCTGACGGGCGGTGACCGCGCCCAGCAGCGAGGCCCGGACGCCGGCCGGTGCGGCCTCCGGGGTGCTCGCGGCGGTCGTGCCGATGCCCTCCCGTTCCGCCGTGGCCACCAGCATCGCCCGCAGCCCGGCGCGGAAGTCGGGGTCCAACCGGACGTCCGGTCGCTCCTGCGTGAGCCGGCGGCCGACCGCCACGAGAGCAGCGAGCCGGTCGTCGGCGCGGGACCGGACATGATGCCGCCGGCCGCCGTTCGCCTCGTCGAGAAGCTGGGCGAAGCGTGCGGCCCGCCGACGGGAGAAGAGGTCACTGTCCACCGCAGGCACCCCCTCTCGCTGGTCCGGCCGGTAGGCCGCGGTCGTCACCAGCGACCGGTGGCAGCGTGACGCCGACGGACGGCAGCTGTGCCGACCGTACGAGCCGGACCGGGTGGCCCGGGGGGACGCCGGGACAACCACGGGTCGCACCCGGAGAAACGGACCGCGCCGGGTGGCGGTTACGGGGACGACGGCGGCGAAATCACGATGAGTGATCGCCGTCACGAGACACGGGGCGCCCGCCGGAGCCGGGAGCGGTGCGGCGGGCCCGGCCGGGATCAGGGCTGGAAGCCCTCCGGAAGGAGCCGGGCCAGGGCGCGGACCGCACGGTACTGCAAGGCTTTGATGGCGCCCTCGTTCTTGCCCATAGCCCGGGCCGTCTCGGCCACCGAGAAGCCCTGGAGGAAGCGGAGCACGATGCACTCCTGCTGCTCCGGATTGAGCTGTTTGACCGCAGTGAGCAGGGCCACGTTGGTGATGTGCTCCACCACCGCCGCTTCCGGGCTGCCCTCCGGCCCGCGGTCCTCGCGGTCGGCGTCGAGCACGTCACCGGTGGGCACCTCGAGCCGGTACCGGCCCGACTTGAAATGGTCGGCCACCAAATTGCGGGCGATGGTGACCAGCCAGGCGCCGAGATCCCGGCCCTGCCAGGTGAAGCTGCCGATCCGCTTCAGCGCGCGCAGGAAGGTGTCGGAGGTCAGGTCCTCTGCCAGTTGCCGGTTGCCGACCCGGAAGTAGACGAACCGGAATACGGTGTCGACGTACCGGTCGTAGATCAGCCCGAACGCCTCGGCGTCGCCGGCCTGGGACCGTTCGACCAGCGTCCACACCTCGGTGGCCGGGTCGGACGGGTCGGGCCGGCTCGGGAATCCGGTGGCCGGGTTGGTGGCGGGGACCGCCGGCAGGACGGCGGTGTCGCCGGTCGGCACGGCCGGGATAACCGCGGTCTCGGCGCCGGCCGGATCGGTCACGGCGGGCGGCTCGCCGCCCCGCCGGTGCTGCGCCGGCATGGTCGGTCGGTGCGGCGTGACGACCCGAACGGTGGGCGCGTTGCCGCCCGGCACGGCCGGTCTGGAAGGTGCCTCGTTGTGGTGCGGTCGCTGGTGGAGCCGGCCGGCATCGAGGCGTTCGTTCGGCGATGTCCGGGGCGCGGGGCCGGTCAGACCGGCGGGCCGTTCCGCGTAGCCGAAGCTGGTCACCGTGCCTCCCGGGTGCGCGGTGCGGCCGGTCGGACAACGCGGCGACGGGTCGCCACGGCGTCCGGTCCGCCCAATACGGGCAGGGCCGCGTGGGGGTGTGCCGACGTGCGGCAAATCCCCTTGAGGTGCTGGTCCAATGCGCTCACAGGCACGGGGGCCTCCTCGGGCTGAGGGGTGTCGACTCACGGCAAATGGGGTGAGCCGACCCGAGTGATGATAGGGCCAACGTCACCCGCGCGTGGCAAGTCCGTTACACAGGGCCAAAGTATTTCCCCCTCCGTCGCACAGTTGGCGGACCCGTTGTCCGTCGCGTGCGGTTGACTTTCACGTCACGGCTTGATCTGAGAGAAAAGTTCAGCTCACGGTCGAAGTGGACGGCCCTGTCAGCGGGCGGGGCATGGTCGAGCGGCCGAGGCTGTGCCAGACTCAGCCACCGTGCAGGACGCCGCCGACAGCCCCGCGCCCCACCTCGCCGACCGGCTTCGCCGCGCCGCCGCCGACCACGGCGACCGGCCCGCGGTGCGCTGGCGGGAGGTGACCCTGACCTGGTCCGAACTGGATGAGCGGGTGACGGCCGTGGCCCGGGCGCTGGCCGGAAACGTGCCGCCCGGCACCGGCGGCACCCCGGCCCGGGTGGCGATCGCCCTGCCGAACACGCCCACCTTCGTGGTGGCCTTCCTCGCCACGCTGCGCGCCGGTCTGGTCGCGGTCCCGGTCAACCCGGGATACACGGGCCGGGAGCTGCGGCACGTACTCGTCGACTCGGGCGCCGCGCTGCTGTTGGCCACCGAGGAGGTCCGGGAGCGGGTGGCCCGCTTCGCCGACGAGCTGCCGGCGCTGACCGCCGTGCACACCACCCTGCCCGAAGAGCCCGGCGAGCCGCCGGTGAGGCACGGCACTGACCTTGCCGTGCTGCTCTACACCTCCGGCACCGAGGGGCGGCCCAAGGGGGCGATGCTGTCGCACCGGGCGCTCGCCGCCAACCACGACCAGGTCGCCCTGATCCAGCCCCCGGTGGTCGGGCCGGACGACACCGTGCTGCTCGCGCTCCCGCTGTTCCACGCGTACGGGCTGAACTCGGGGCTCGGCGCTGTCGTCCACCATGGCGCGACCGGCGTGCTCGTCGACGAGCTGGGCCCCGACTGCGCGCTCGACGAGATCGCCCGGCACCGGGTGAGCGTGCTGGTCGGGGTGCCGTCGATGTTCCTGGCCTGGTCCGCCGCGGACGCGGACACGGTCGCCACGGCGATGGCGTCGGTCCGGCTGGCGGTCTGCGGCGCCGCGCCCATCGACCCGGCCGCCGCGGCGCGGTTCACGGAAGTCACCGGGCATCCGGTGCACGTCGGGTACGGCCTGACCGAGACCGCGCCGGTGCTCACCTCCACCCTCGTCGGGGGGGAGCCGAAGCCCGGCTCGATCGGCCGGCCGCTGCCCGGCGTCGCGCTCCGCCTGGTCGGCGCGGACGGTGTCGACCTGTGGCGCGACGGTGTGCCGGTGGACGACGAGGAGGCCGACGACCCTTTCCTCGCCGACTCCTCGCCGGGCACCGATCCGGGTCAGATCGTGGTGCGCGGCGCGAACCTGTTCGCCGGGTACTGGCCGGACGGACGGGGCGGGCCGGACACGGAGGGCTGGTGGGCGACCGGCGACATCGCCTACGCCGACGCCGACGGGGATCTGTTCCTGGTCGACCGGCTGGGCGAGCTGATCCTGGTCAACGGTTTCAACGTCTACCCGCACGAGGTCGAGCTGGTGCTCGACGCGCACCCGGGGGTGGCCGGCTCGGCCGTCCTGGGTGTGCCGCACCCGCGTACCGGCGAGACTGTGCGGGCGTACGTGGTGCCGGTGCCGGGCCACCCGGTGACCGGTGCGGAGCTGCTCGCCCACTGTGCGCGTAACCTGGCCCGGTTCAAGTGCCCGGCCGCCGTCGAGTTCGTCGACGAGCTGCCGTACTCGGCGATCGGCAAGGTACGCAAGACCCAGTTGCGGCCGGTCCCGGCCGCCTGCCCCACGGAGGTGCCCGATGTCCACTGACGCCCGGCTCGCCCTGATCACCCGGCCCGGCTGTCATCTCTGCGAGGACGCCAAGGCGGCGCTCGACCGGGTGGTGGCCGTCACCGGCGACCGGTGGGTGGAGAAGGACGTCACCGGCGACGTGGAGTTGGAACGCGAGTACGGCGACCGGCTGCCGGTGGTGCTGCTCGACGGCAAGGAGCACGGCTACTGGCGGGTCGAGGAGGACCGGCTGCTGCGCGACCTGACCACCCCGCAGCTGTGACCGGCGCCCAGCCCGCGACGACGGGCCCCGCCCGCGGCCACCTGGTGTGGGACTGGAACGGCACCCTGCTCGACGACCTCGACCTGGTGGTGGACGCCACCAACGTCGCCTTCGCCAGTGCCGGCGGCCAATCGGTGACCGCGGACGAGCACCGGGCCAGGTTCCGCCGGCCGGTCGCCGACTACTACGCCGAGATGCTCGGCCGGGCGATCGACGCCGAGGCGTTCGGCGCGCTCGACCGGATCTTCCACGACGCGTACCGGGTCGGGCTGGCCTCCTGCGCGCTGGCGGCCGACGCGACTGCGGCGCTCGCCGCCTGGCCGGGCACCCAGTCGTTGCTGTCCATGTGGTTCCACGACGAGCTGGTGCCGACCGTGCGCACGTACGGGTTGACCCCGCACTTCACCCGGGTGGACGGGCTGCGCGTCCCGGTCGGCGGGGGATTCAAGGCGGAGTGGCTGGCCAAGCACCTGGCCGAGCTGGGCCTCGGCGGTGGCGAGGTGGTGTTGATCGGCGACTCGCTCGACGACGCCGCCGCGGCCGAGAGCGTGGGCGCCCGGTGCGTCCTCTACACCGGCGGGCTCTCCGACCCGCAGCGCCTCCGCGCCTCCGGCCACCCGACCGCGGACACTCTCACCGCCGCAGTGACCCTCGCCACCGCCCTGCCCTGACCCCCGTCGCGCGCGCCCAACCCGGTGGGCGCCGGGAAGGGGATTTGTGCTGAAAACGCTGGTTTCGGTACGCGGGCTCGCTGGTCAAGGCGGCCGGGGCGGTGAGAGGGGGCGTGGCGGGGAGACGCGTGGTTGGTCAGAGAAGTCGGGATTGAGCAATAATCGCGCGGCGGTGTCGGTGCCAGGGCCGGTATCGATCTTGCGGAATGGAGGGGCTGGTGAACGGGCGTCGCCGGGGCCCAAGATCGCGATTTGTGCAGCTCTTCACAAGCGCCTACCCTGTAGTTCCGACGCGCCCTGCTAGCACAGCCGGCAACCTCGGTCGCCAGTGGGAGTCCCGAAACGGTCGGTCACCGGCCGAGGATCGCACCGCACGGAGTCTCATGAGTCAGCACCGTCACCCTGGCGCGCCCGGCCGCGCCGGTGCCGTACCGGCGCTTCCGGACCTCCCGGAGGCGACCGTCGCGCGGCTCCCCGAGTACCTGCGTGCCCTGCACGGTCTCGCCGAAACCGGTCACGAGACGGTTTCCAGCGAAGGGCTGGCCAGCGCCGCCGGCGTCAACTCGGCAAAGCTCCGCAAGGACCTCTCCCAGCTGGGGTCGTACGGCACCCGGGGCGTCGGCTACGACGTCGCGCTCCTGATCGACCAGATCGAGTACGTGCTCGGGCTCACCCAACGGCGGGCCGTCGCCCTGGTCGGCGTGGGTAATCTCGGTCACGCCCTGGCCGGTTACGACGGATTCGCCAGCCGGGGCTTCCGGATCGCCGCGCTCCTCGACGCGGACCCGAGCCGGGTCGGCGAGGTGATCAACGGGCTGGTCGTGCGGCACGTCGACGACCTGCCCGAGGTGGCGGCCGAGGAGTCGATCTCCATCGGCGTCATCGCCACCCCCGCGGGCGCGGCCCAGGCGGTGGCCGACCAGCTCGTCGCCGTCGGTGTCACGAGCATCCTCAACTTCGCCCCGTGCGTACTCTCGGTTCCGGAAGGGGTTGACGTGCGCAAGGTCGACCTCGCCATCGAGCTGCAGATCCTCTCCTTCCACGAGCACCGCAAGGCGTCACTGACCACGCTCCCCGCGACCGGCGGGTCCGCCCTGGCCGCACTGCCCGGCAGGCTCGGGGCCACCGACACCCAGGAGGCGATCGGCACGTGAAACTGCTCGTCGTCGGCGCGTCCTACCGCACCGCTCCGGTCGCCACCCTGGAGCGGCTGGCGGTTGCCCCCGCCGATCTCACCCGGACCCTGGACCGGCTGGTCGCCCGGCCGTACGTCGCCGAGGCGGTGCTGATCTCCACCTGCAACCGGGTGGAGATCTACGCGGCCGTGTCCGGGTTCCACGGCGGCCTCGGCGACATCTGTGCCGTGCTGGCCGAGCAGGCCGGATCCTCGCCGGCGACACTCGCCAACCACCTGTACGTGCACTACGACGCCGCCGCCGTCGACCACGTCTTCCGGGTCGCCGCCGGGCTGGACTCGATGGTGGTCGGCGAGGCGCAGATCCTCGGCCAGATGCGCGACGCGTACCACTGGGCGACCGGGGCCGACTCCGCCGGCCGCCTGCTGCACGAGCTGATGCAGCAGGCGTTGCGGGTCGGCAAGCGGGCGCACGCCGAAACCAACATCGACCGGGCCGGGCAGAGCGTGGTCACCGCCGCGCTGGACATGGCCGCCGGTCATCTCGACGGTGACCTCGCCGGCCGGCCGGCCATGGTGGTCGGCGCGGGCGCGATGGGCGCGTTGGGCGTCGCGACGCTCTCCCGGCGCGGTGCCGGCCCGCTCACCGTCACCAACCGGGGCGCCGACCGGGCGGTACGGCTGGCCGAGTCGTACGGGGCGACCGCCGTCCCGTTGGCCGAGCTCGTTGACGCGCTCTCCACAGTGGACATCGTAGTGGCCGCCACCGCGGCCACCGAACCGGTCCTCACCCTCGACGTGGTGACCCGGGCGCTGGCCCGGCGCGCCGCCGCGCGGGGCCCACTGGTCCTGCTCGACCTGGCCGTGCCGCGCGACGTCGCGCCGGGCGTGGCCGAGCTGCCCGGCGTCGAGGTGATCGACATCGACCGGATGGCCGCCCTGCTCGCCGACGGGCCGGCCGCTGCCGACGCCGCCGAGGTCACCCGGATCGTCACCACCGAGGTCGAGGCGTTTCTGGGCTGGCTGCGTGGCGCCGACGTGGCGCCGACCGTGGCCGCGCTGCGCGGCCGGGCCGACGACGTGGTCGCCACCGAGCTGCGCAGGCTCGCCCAACGCCGCCCGGAACTCACCGACGACCAGCGCGCCGAGGTGGCCCGGACGGTGCACCGGGTGGTGCAGCGGCTGCTGCACCAACCCACCGTGCGGGTACGCCAGCTGGCCGCGGAGCCCGGCGGCGACCAGTACGCGGCGCTGCTGCGTGAACTGTTCGACCTGGAGGTGCCCCAGACCTCCCCGGTGGACACGGTGCCCGACGTGGTCGACACCGACACCACGTACCCCGGAGGTGAACGATGACCCGCCCCCTGCGCCTCGGCACCCGGGGCAGCGCCCTGGCGATGGCCCAGTCCGGCCAGGTCGCCGAGGCCCTGACCGAGGCCACCGGCCGCGAGGTCGAGTTGGTCCAGATAGTCACCGCCGGGGACCGCTCCTCGGCGCCGGTGCACCGGCTCGGCGTCGGCGTCTTCGTCTCCGCGCTGCGCGACGCGCTGACGGCCGGCACCATCGACTTCGCGGTGCACTCCTACAAGGACCTGCCCACCGCCGCCGCGGCCGGGCTGCACATCGCGGCGGTGCCGACCCGCCAGGACCCGCGCGACGCGCTGGTCGCCAAGGGCGGCCGTACCCTCGCCGAGCTGCCCCCGGGCGCGGTGGTGGGCACCGGCGCGTTGCGCCGCATCGCCCAGCTGCACGCCCTCGGTATGCAGCTGGAGGTCATCCCGATCCGGGGCAACGTGGACACCCGCCTGGGGCGGGTGCTCGGCCCGGACGCCGACCTCGACGCGGTCGTCCTGGCCCGGGCCGGCCTGGCCCGGCTGGGCCGGACCGGCGTGATCACCGAGACGCTCGACCCGATGTTGATGCTGCCCGCGCCCGCCCAGGGCGCGCTGGCGGTGGAGTGCCGGGCCGACGACACCGACCTGGTCGAGCTGCTCGCGGTGCTCGACCACGCACCGTCCCGCGCCGCGGTCGTCGCGGAGCGGGCGCTGCTGGCCACCCTGGAGGCCGGGTGCTCCGCTCCGGTCGCCGCCTACGCCGTCATCGCCGAAGGCGAACCGACCGGCTCGGGTGACGAAGGTGACTATGCCCAGGAGATCTACCTGCGCGGGGCGGTGATCAGCCCGGACGGCACCCGTGACCTCCGGCTGTCCCGCACCGGTACGCCCGCCGACGCGGCGGAGATCGGCAAGGCACTCGCTGCCGAACTCCTCGACCTCGGCGCCGACTCGATCCTCGGCCACGACGGAAGCACCGGCCCGGGGACCCAGCACATTGGGAGCACAGAATGACCCGCACCCGTAAGCCCGTAGGCCGGATCGCGTTCGTCGGGGCGGGCCCCGGCGACCCGGGTCTGCTGACCCGCCGGGCGCACGACGCCCTGGTCGACGCCGACCAGGTCGTGTACGACCGGGGACTGCCCGAGTCGCTACTCGACGTCGTCCGCGCCCAGGCCAAGTCCGACGCCCAGTTCACGCCCGCCGAAGGCGTACCGGGTGATGTGGCCAAGGTGCTCATCTCCGCGGCCCGGTCCGGGCTGAACGCGGTGCACCTGGTCGCCGGTGACCCGTTCGGCCACGACTCGGTCGTCAAGGAGGTGCAGGCGGTGGCGCGTACCGCCGCGCACTTCGAGGTGGTGCCGGGTGTCGGCCAGGCCGAGGGGGTGGCCACCTACGCCGGTGTGCCGCTGCCGGGCGTACGGACCGCCGCCGACGTCGAGGACGTCAGCACGCTGGACTTCGACGCGCTGGCCGCCGCGGTGGGCCGGGGCTCGCTGGCCCTGGCGGTGGACGCCGGTGACCTGGCCGCGATCCGGGACGGGCTGCTCGCGGCCGGGGTGGACGGCACCACCGGCGTCGGGGTGACCGGTGACGGCACCGGCGAGACGCAGTACACCACCACCTCGACCGTGGACTCCTTCGTCGCGGCGGCGCTCGGCTTCACCGGGCGGGTGGTGCTCACCGTCGGGGAGGGCGTCGGCCAGCGGGACAAGCTGAGCTGGTGGGAGAACCGCCCGCTGTACGGCTGGAAGGTGCTGGTGCCCCGGACCAAGGAGCAGGCCGGGGCGATGAGCGCCCGGCTGCGCGCGTACGGGGCGATCCCCTGCGAGGTGCCGACCATCGCGGTCGAGCCGCCGCGCACCCCGGCCCAGATGGAGCGGGCCGTCAAGGGCCTGGTCGACGGCCGGTACGCCTGGGTGATCTTCACCTCGGTCAACGCGGTCCGGGCGGTCTGGGAGAAGTTCGCCGAGCACGGCCTGGACGCCCGGCACTTCGGCGGCGTCAAGATCGCCTGTATCGGCGAGGCGACCGCCGACGCGGTCCGCGCCTTCGGCATCCAGCCGGAGCTGGTTCCGTCGGGCGAGCAGTCCTCCGAGGGCCTGCTGGCCGAGTTCTCGCCGCACGACGAGATCCTCGACCCGGTCGGCCGGGTGCTGCTGCCCCGCGCCGACATCGCGACCGAGACCCTCGCCGCCGGGCTCACCGAGCGCGGCTGGGAGGTCGATGACGTGACCGCGTACCGGACGGTGCGGGCCGCGCCGCCGCCCGCCGAGATCCGTGACGCGATCAAGTCGGGCGGCTTCGACGCGGTGCTCTTCACCTCCTCCTCCACGGTGCGGAATCTGGTCGGCATCGCCGGGAAGCCGCACGCCCGCACGGTTGTTGCAGTCATCGGGCCCAAGACGGCGGAGACCGCGACCGAGTTCGGCCTTCGGGTGGACGTGCAGCCCGCGCACGCCTCGGTGCCCGACCTGGTGGAGGCGCTCGCCGCCTACGCCGTCGAGCTGCGCGAGAAGCTGGCCGCGATGCCGGCCAAGCAGCGCCGCGGCTCGAAGGTGCAGGGGCCGACCGCCCTCCGCTTCCGCTGATCGTTTGGGAGGCCCTCATGTCGTACCCCGAGATCCGGCCTCGCCGGCTGCGCCGTAACGCGGCGGTGCGGCGGCTGGTCTCCGAGACCCGCGTCGCCCCGGGCGAACTGGTCGCGCCGATGTTCGTCAAGGAGGGGCTGACCGAGCCGCGGGCCATCGCGTCGCTGCCAGGGGTGCTCCAGCACTCCCGGGACTCGCTGCGCAAGGCCGCCGTCGAGGCGGTCCAGGCCGGGGTGGGCGGCATCATGCTCTTCGGGGTGCCGGTGTCGCGGGACGAACGCGGCTCCGGCGGCATCGACCCGAACGGCATCCTCAACGTCGCCATCCGCGACGTCGTCGCCGAGGTGGGTGACGCCACGGTGGTGATGAGCGACCTCTGCCTCGACGAGTTCACCTCGCACGGGCACTGCGGCGTGCTCGCCCCGGACGGCGCGGTCGACAACGACGCCACCCTTGCCGCGTACGCCGAGATGGCGGTTGCCCAGGCCGCCGCCGGGGTCGGCGTGGTCGGGCCGTCCGGGATGATGGACGGCCAGGTGGGCGTGGTACGCCGGGCGCTCGACGCCGCCGGTCACTCCGACGTGGCGGTGCTCGCGTACGCCGTGAAGTACGCCTCGGCGTTCTTCGGCCCGTTCCGCGACGCGGTGGAATCGGCGCTGGAGGGGGACCGGCGCACCTACCAGCAGGACCCGGCGAATCTGCGCGAGTCGCTGCGCGAGGTGGCGCTGGACGTCGCCGAGGGCGCCGACATGGTGATGGTCAAGCCGGCCCTGCCCTACCTCGACGTGGTGTCGGCGGTCCGGGCCGCGGTCGACGTCCCGGTCGCCGCCTACCAGGTCTCCGGCGAGTACGCGATGGTCGAGGCGGCTGCCGCGAACGGCTGGGTCGACCGGGAACAGGTGATGCTGGAGACGCTCACCTCGATTCGTCGCGCCGGCGCGCAGATCATCCTCACCTACTGGGCCGTCGAGGCCGCCCGGTTGCTTCGCGAACGCTACTGACCCCGAGGGCCCGGCGCGGCCCTCTGATGCCCAGCCTTGCCGTGCTGCACCGGATCCTGGCCGTCGGCGGGTTCCACCTGGCCGTCGTCGTCCCATCGGGCCGGGTGCTCCAGCCGCGGGTGGCGAAGTATCGGAACGTGCCGCCACCGCCCCGCAGCCCGCGCTCCTACGGTTGACGGCCCGCCGCCCGGGTACACACCCCCGGACGACGGGCCGTCGTCGGACCCCTGAAGGATCAGTCGTCGTTCGTGATGGTGCCTATCGCCAGCGGGTCGGCGTACCGCAGGCTCGACGGGCCGGCGACCGCGAAGGTGATCTTCTCGTCCGCCTCGGCCCGCCGGTCACCGCGGACGGTAACCGGAAACGCCAGCGAGGTCTGCCCGGCGGGCAGCACCCGACACCCGACGTACGGGGCGAAGTCGGACCAGGGCAGCGCGGTAAGGCCGACGGTGGCGGCGCAGAGGGTGGTCGGCTGCGACAGCGGCCGGGAGACGGTGACCTGGAAGGTCAGCGTGCTGTCACCCTTGTCGCCCTCCACGACCGACGTGTCGGCGACCCGCACCGACGGCTGTGTGCGGAACCGGGCGACCGACGGGTCGTGGTCGCTGGCACCGCGCGACCCGTCACCGGAGAAGTCGGCGGGCCAGTCGGCGTTGACGTGCGCCGTCCGCACCTGCACCAGGTCGTCGTGGAGCGCGTCGTTGACGAAGATGCTGTCCAGCGTCTGCGCCGAGCCCTGGAAGCTGTACGAGTACGCCGCCGACGGCACGTCCGCCACCAGGTTGTCCCAGAGGTTGTGCAGACCCGCCCGGTAGAGCGGGGCCAGCTGGTCCGAGGGGGTCGGGTTCGCGCCGGTGGCGATCGGGTCGTCCGGGCGGGGGAAGACGTTCAGGTCACCGCCGAACACCACCCGGGCGTGCGGGTCCGACCCCTCGATGGCGGTGACGACCGCGGCCCCGTACGCGGCCTGCTCGGTGCGCTGCCCGACCCGGCTGTCCGGGCCGGAGGAGAAGTGGTTGCTCAGCGCGTACAGCACGAAGGACTCCGCCGATCCCGGCGCCGCCCGCACCACGAACCTGCCCAACTGCGGGGCCCGGGTGTAGACGTTGACCCCGTCCCGGCCGGTCGACGTGTCGGTGTCGGCCGGCAACTCCGCGTTGAGCGCCTTCGGGTTCTGCACGTCCGCGTTGGACGGCAGCCCCGCCGCGCGGTACCGCACCGACGGCGCGGTGCCGAACAGCGGGTCGGCGGCGGTCACCGCAGCAAGCGACAGCCGGTCCGTGCGGTAGAGGAACGCCGAGGTGATCCCCCGGGCGTCCGCGCCCGTCCGGTCGTACGCGGCGGCGTACGCCGGGCCACCGGCCGCGGTTACGGTCAGCGCCAGCTCCTGCAGAGTGTCCGGGGCGCCGTCGGCGTCGTTGCGTTCACCACAGACCAGCCCGGTGCCCGAGACCGTGCAGATGTCCTGGTCCTCCGCCTCCTGCACCAGGATCAGGTCCGGGGCGTGCAGGTCGTTGCGGATCTGGTCGGCGAGCGCCGCCAGGTGCTCCCGGTAGTCCTCCTCGCTGGCGGGCACGTAGTCGAACGGCGGGCTCACGCCGGTGCAGCCCGGGTTGCCGGCGAAGTCGCATCCGTCGAACGGGTCGTCCCGGTGGTCGTAGAGGTTCTCCACGTTGTAGGTCGCCACGGCCACCTCGCGGCGCCGGTCGGCCGGCTTCGGCGGGCTGTTTCGCGACGGGTCGACGCCGGTGGTGAGGGAAACCGCCTCCGGCTGCACGCTGAACTTGTTGAAGCCGTAGGAGACCGCCCCAAACCCGTCAGCGGCGACGGTGTCGAAGGTGCGGGCCGGCGGGAGCAGGGCCGCCGAGTCACCGGAGGTGGCCTTCACGCCGCCGCCGCCGAGCAGGACCCGCTGGCCGTTGCCGTTGTCGAAGAGCCGCTCCGGCACGTCGTCGAGTGGGTGCGCGTCCCGGAACACCCGGCGGGCGTACCGGTCGGCGCGCCTCAGCAGCGGGTCATCCCGGTCCACCACCCAGATCTCCGAGTCGGCCGTGGAGCCGAAGACGTCCCGGGGACCGGTCACGGCGCTGCCGGCCCGGACCCGCATCCGGGCGCCCTCGTGCCGCTCCCAGAACCGGTCCGCGTCGGCCGCCTCCGCCGGCGGAACCGCGTCGACCACCGCCACGGCGGTGTTCACGTCCAGGCCGGAGTCCAGCTTGCGCACCAGCGAGGCGCTGGAGAGCTGCGTCTGGTTGAAATACTCCGACACCCGGCCGCGCAGCACCACCTCGTCGCCGACGGTCGGCAGGTAGCCGCCGATCAGGGTGGTGAACGACCCGGTGAAGACGAAGATCCCGTCCGAGGTGAGCGGGTCACCGTCCTCGGCGCCCCGGCGGCTCTGCAGGTAGAAACCGTGCTGGTCGGCGCCGGCCGAGGTACGGGTGAGCGACTTCTGCGTGATCACGCCCCGCACGTCGTACAGCGCGGAACTGGTGCTGTTGCCGCTGGCCGGGGCGAGCGGAGACCGGTCGGTGCGGCCGTTCTCGTCGTCGCCGGTCCGGCCCTGCACCTCGCCCACCGACAGCAACGCGGTGGCCTGCACCGTGAACGTGCAGGTCGCGGTGCCGCCACCGGCATCGGTGGCGGTCAGCGTCACCGCGTACGCCCCGGCGGGCAGGCCGCTCGCGGTGACGGTGGCGGTGGCCGTACCGCCGGTGGCGGTGGCCGGGGCGAACGCCGTACGGGTGATCGCACCGGCGCTGGGCGTCGGGGCGATCGCGGTGACCGCGAGGTCGACGATCGTGTCGTCCGCGTCGGTGGCGGTGACCTGTCGCGTGGCGGTCGCGCCGGCCTCCACGGTCAGCATGTTGCCGCAGGTCAGGCTGGCCGGCTGGTCGACCGGGCCGCCGCCGCCCACGGAGTGCGCGCCCAGGCCGTCGAAGGTGTCGGTCGGGAAGCCCGCCCACTGGGCGACCGGGTCGAACGCGTCGGACGGATCGGTGTCCCCGGCGGCCACCGGCGGCAGCCGGCGCAGGGTGTTGTCGGCGGTGCTGGTGAGCCCGCTGCCCCACTCGGTGCCCGGGTCGACACCGACCTGGCCGATCGAGTCGAGCACCGTGCCGCCCTTGCGCAGCACGATCGCGTCGTCGCCGTTGAACAGCCCGGAGGCGTACGTCTGGTCGGCTTGGGCGAGGACCGCCGGGCCGGCCGACGAGGAGGCGAAGACGAACACGTCGCCGGGGGCGACGGTGCCGCTGAGCGCCACGGTGGTGGCCGTGGTGGCGCCGTTGAAGTGCAGCTGGAGCTGGTAAACGCCGGCCGCCAGGTCGACGGGGGAACCGGTGCCGTTGAACAGCTCGATCGCCTTGTTGTTGGACGAGCCCTCGACGTACTCCGAAATGAACAGGTCGGTGGGCGCGGCGTTGGCCGCGGTAGGTGTGACGCCGATGCCCGCGAGGGTGACGGCGGCTGTTGCGAGCGCGGCGTATCTGCGGCGCGGGCGCATGGTGCCTCCACGATGGGTGGACGTGAACCCACGCACGTTAAGCGTCGCTGTTGGCCGCCGTCCATCCCCCGGGCGGCGATGTGGTGAATTGCCGTTAAGGTCAGCGGGTCGGGTCGAGGCGGTGCACCAGCTCCGCGACGTCCACGCTGTATTCGCACCACTCCCGGTCGGGACGGTAGCCCAGCTCGGCGTTCACCTTCAGCATGGCCTCGTTGGCCTGCGCGTTCCAGGTCTGCACCTCGACCAGCTCGGGCTCGGCCGAGCGCAGCTCCAGCAGCATCCTGGCCTTGATCGCCCGGTCGATGCCGTAGCCACGGTGATCCTGCACCACGATGGTGTCGTACTGGTCGGCGCGGGTGGGGTGCTGTGCCGGCACCACCACCTCGGTCAGCCCGGCCACCTCCCCGGTCTGCTCGTGCCGGGCCAGAACGATGTACGGCTTCATGCCGCGCCGGTGCAGGGTGTCCAGGCTGTCACGCAGCCGCTGCGGGTCGTACGAACTGGGGCGCAGCTCACCGTCCCCGACGTCGCGCACCTCGGCCTTCGCCCGCGCGTACGCCTCGATCAGGTCGTCCGGCGGCCCGCCCGGGCAGAACTCCAGACGGTATCCGGCGCCCACCCCGCCGGCCATCTCGGTCAGCGCCGGCCAGTCCACCGAGGTCAGGTCGAGCACGCTACGGGTTTCGACGTACTCCCGGGTGAAACCGAGCGACTCGTAGAAGGCGACGGCCGGCGTGTCACCGACCACCTCGACGCCGATCGACCGGAAGCCCTCCTGGTAGACCCGGCGGGCCGCGGTCAGCACCAGCTGTCGGCCCAGGCCGGTGCGCCGAAGCGACGGGTGAACCAGGACTTCCAGCACGCCGATGTCCCCGAGCAGCAGCACGTGAACGTGCCCCAGGATCCGGCCGGGGGCACCGTCCGGGCCGGGACCGCCCTCGGCGACCCACGAAATCCGCCGTTCCCCCGGCATCACCTCGGAGAGATATTCCCGCAGGGACCCCTCCCGCCAGGGCGGATCCTGCGGGAGATCCGCCGCCAGGACCGCGTTCAGCGTGTCCAGCACGGACCCGATCTCGTCGGACGACGCGGTCCGGGGATCCCACTCGCGCACCATCACCCGTACAGCTTGCCGGCAAGAACTGTCTGGGGGAAGTGTCCGGTCCGGCAATGTATGCGGCCGATCACGTCACGTACGGCTGGCCCGGCCGTACTCGTTGGCTTTGTCGAACACGTCGGTGGCGTACCGGCGTACGTCGTTGTAGGACAGGATGGCACCCCACCAGTCACCCGGGACGGTCATGTTCCGGCCGCCCTTGCACAGGTACCTCCCGGCGGCCAGTGCCGCGTCGTCCAGGTCGTGCGGGTCCTTCCGGCCGTCGTTGTCGGCGTCCGCGCCGATCTCCTGCCAGGTGGTCGGGATGAACTGCATCGGCCCGATCGCCCGGTCGTAGGTGGTGTCCCGGTCGAACAGCCCTCGGTCGGTGTCCCGGATCAGGGAACGGCCGCCGTTGCCGTCGAGCGGGTCGCCGATGATCTCCGGCTCGGCCCGGCCGGTGGACTTCAGCGTGGCGCCGTTGGCCTGCCCGTGCCGGGACTCGACGTAACCGATCGCGGCGA
Source organism: Micromonospora sp. KC606 (assembly GCF_004348675.1). GTDB lineage: Bacteria > Actinomycetota > Actinomycetes > Mycobacteriales > Micromonosporaceae > Micromonospora. Next base: position 25,170 of record NZ_SMKN01000047.1, read on the forward strand.
GGGTGGTCCAGCTCAGCTGGCAGCCGCGGTTCGTCTCGGCCAGCACCAACTCGGCGTAGCCGTACGCCTGCATCGCCACCGGGGAGACACCCACCTTGGCGCCGGTGACGCGCGCCCAGTCGGCGATCGTGTCGGCGGGCCGTGCGGTGCCGGGGACGGTCGCCGGGCCGCTCGTCGCCACCCCACCCGGAAGCGCGGTGGCGGCGAGCCCGGGGGACACGGGTGGTCCGGGGACCACCGCCGCGGCGGTGGCGTCGGGCAGCGCCCCCGGCGCGGGCAGCACGGCGGCGCCCGGGTCGGTGGCGTCCACGGCGACCGGCTTCGTGGACCACACGGCAGGGACCACCACCGCGCCCACCGCACCGGTCGTGGCGACCAGCGCGAAGAGGAACACCCCGGACAGGGTCAGCCGGCCGCTGGGCCGTCGGGCCCAGGCCCGGGTGACCCGGGCCGCGCCGGTCACCGCCTGCCGGGGCGGGGGCAGCCGGACGGCGTGGGCGAACGGCATCCGCCGCCTCCGCCTGGCCGTGCTCCTGGCCGCCTCGTCCTCGGCGGCGGCGTCGTCCCCGGCCGTGCGGGCCTCCGCCGCGTCGGCTTCGGGCCCGCCGGCCTTCGGCCCGTCGAGTTTCGTCGCGTCCGCCGTCGCGGGCTCGACCGTCGTGGCCTCGGCCGGCAGCGCCGGGTCGGCCGACGCGGGGCGCGCCTCGTCCGGGACCAGACGGCGGGAGTGGGGCGGCGGTGCCGGGTCGGGCGCGGCGTCGGAGCTGCCGAGCGGCCCGTCGGGCGGCGTCGCCGGTCGTAGGGATCGCACCCTCGCACTCTCCTCGCCGCTGGACACCCGTCGAGTATCACCCATGCCCCCCGCAACGGCAGGGCCGGTCGTACGCTGAACGCATGCCCCGGTACGAGTTCCGCTGCCGCGCCTGCGGCGACACCTTCGAGGTCAACCGCCCGATGGCGCACGCCGGTGAGCCGGCGTCCTGCCCGCAGGGGCACGCCGACACGGTCAAGCTCCTCTCCACCGTCGCGGTCACCGGTCGAGGTGGTGCGGGGGCCCCGTCCGCCGCCCCGGCGGCCCCGGCCGGCGGTGGGTGCTGCGGCGGTGGCTGCTGCGGCTGACCGTCGCCGCCGGCCGGGCCGGGCCTCCCGTCGTGCGGTCTGCCTGGTGGGACGGCACCCTGGGGCGGGCGCCGGCCGACCGTTCTCACGATGCGTGACGGTCTGACCATAGGGCAGTATCGAACCTGACGTCAGGGCGGAGGTGCCACGCATGTCGCCACGGATTTCCCTTCCGAGCGGTTGGGTGACCTTCGTCTTCACCGACATCGAGGGGTCGACCCGGCTGGCCCAACTGCTCGGCGCCGGCTATCGCCCGGTGCTGCGAGAACACCGCCGGCTGTTGCGGGACACCCTCGCCGCGACCGACGGCGCGGAACTGCTGACCGAGGGGGACTCGTTCTTCCTCGCCTTCCCGGACGCGTCGGCGGCGCTCACCGCCTGCCTGACCGGGCAGCGGGCACTGTCCACGTACGACTGGCCCAACCCGGACGCGATACCTCGGGTGCGGATGGGGCTGCACACCGGGTACGCCGAACCGCGCGACGGCGAGTACGCCAGCCCGGAGGTGCACCGAGCCGCCCGGGTGGCCGCCGCCGCGCACGGTGGGCAGGTGCTCTGCTCCGCGTCGACCGCCCGGCTCGCCGACCCGCTCCCGTGCGGCGCGACCCTGCTCGACCTCGGGCTGCACCGACTGCGCGGCTTCGACGACCGGGAGCGCCTCTTCCAACTCGTCGCCCCCGGCCTGGAACGGCAGTTTCCCCGACCGCGCACCGCCGACGCGGCGGCCCACAACCTGCCCACCCAGGTCACCTCCTTCATCGGCCGGCAGGCCGAACGGGCCGAGCTGGACCTGCTGGTCCGCCGGCACCGGCTGGTCACCGTGCTCGGAGCCGGTGGCGCCGGCAAGACCCGGCTGGCAGTGGAGTTGGCCTCGGGGCTGGTCGAGGCTTACCCGGACGGGGTGTGGTTCGTGGACATCGCCACGGTCACCGACCCGGGGCTGGTGGCGTTCGCGGTCGCCGCCGTGCTCGGACTGCGCCCCGAACCGGGCCGCCCGATGCTCGACACGCTGGTCGAGTACGCGGCCCCGCGCCGGATGCTGGTGGTGCTGGACACCTGCGACGCCCAGCCCGCAGCCTGCGCAGAGGTGATCTCCCGACTGCTGGCCGGCGGCGGCGGGGTGCGGGTGCTGGCCACCAGCCGGGAGTTGTTCGGTCTCCCCGGCGAGGTGGTCTGGCGGATTCCGCCGCTGTCGGTCGACCCGCAGCCGGGGCGTGCCGAGAGCGACGCGGTGGCCCTGCTGCTGGACCGGACGGTGGCGGCCCGGGGTGGCCGGCCGCCGGACTGGGCGGAGGTCGGTGACCTGCATCGCGTGGTGCAGCGGCTGGACGGCCTGCCGTTGGCGATCGAGCTGGCCGCGGCCCGGCTCCGGGTGCTCTCCGCCGGGCAGCTCGCCGCCCGCCTCGACGACATGCTCGGCACCCTGGACGCCGGGCGGGTCGACAGTGTCCCGCCGGTGTGTCCGGCCTGGACGGGCAACCAGCGGGACACCGTCGACCTGGTCGCCGCCGCGTCGGGCAGCACGCCGCCGTCACCGGCGCACCGGGCCGTACAGCGTTCCGCCGCCTCGCGGCACCTCACCATGCAGGCCACGGTGACCTGGTCGTATCGGACGCTGGGGCCCCGGGCGTCCCGGTTGCTGCGCTGGCTGGCGGTGTTCGCCGGGCCGGTCAGCCTGCCCACGGTCGAGTGGCTGCTCGACGACGACCCGATCGACCCGCTCTCGGTGTTGGTGGACAAGTCGATGGTGCTGGCCGAGCCGCACGCCGCCGGCAGCACCTACCGAATGCTCGACCCCATCCGCGCGTACGCGGCCCGCCGGCTGGCCGAGGCGGGTGAGGAGCAGGCAGCCCGGGATCGACACGTGGCGTGGTCGACGCACGCGCTGGAGCAGGCCCACCTCGGGCCCGACGGTCGCCCGGTCACTCTCTCCCTGTACGCGCTGGACCCGCTGGCCGGAGAGCTGCGTGCGGCGCTGCGCTGGTGCGCCACCGGGGGCAGCGCCCGGGCCGGGCTGCGGCTGGCCGGCGGCCTGGACCAGTGGTGGCGGGAGCGCGGCCTGTCCCGGGAGGCCCGGCTCTGGTTGTTCCGGCTCTACGGGCGGATCGCGGAGACGGGCGAGGCGATTCCGGAGGCGGAGCTGGCGGCGGCGTACCACCTGCACTCGCTGCACGCCGGCGCGGACGGTGAGTTCACCGAGGAGCTGCGCTACTCGCAGCGGGCGGAGGCGGCGGCCCGGCAGGCCGGCGACGCCGGTCTGCTCGCCCGGGTGCTGGCGGGGCGGGCCGCCCCGCTGATCGACATGGGGCAGTTCATGGAGGCGGAGCGGGTCTGCCGGGAGGTCATCGACTGGGCGCGGGAGCAGGAGGTGGCCGGTGACGCGCTCTTCGCCGTCTACAACCTGGCCGAGCTGCTGTGGCGTCGGGGTGCGTTGGACGAGGCGGCCGAGCTGCTCGGCGCGGCCCGCCCGGTGGAGGCGGCCCGGGTGGTGGAGCGGGGCCGACGGTCGGTGGACATGCTGCTGGGCATGGTCGCGCTGACCAGGGGCGACCGCGTGGCGGCGCACGAGCACCTACTGGTGGCGCTCCGCTCGCGGATGAGCCACGGCTACCACGGGCGGGCCTGCGACACGGTCAGCGCGGTGGCCGTGCGGTGCGGCGCCGACGATCCGATCACCGCGGCCCGGCTCTTCGGGGCGGCCCAGGCGACCCGGGCGCGGCTGCGTGCCTCGCCCGGCATCTACGGCCCCTACTGGACCGACGAGCAGGCGAAACTGCGCCGCAGGCTGGGGGACGCGGCCTTCGACGCCGCGTACGGCGAGGGCGGGATGCTGGGGCTGGAGGAGGCGGCGGCGTTGGCCCTCGCGGTGGAGCACCCCGACCTTCGCGGGGACTCGGCGCGCTTCGGCACCACCGGGCCGGAGACGCCACGCCAACCCGGACCGACCCGGTGGGAGCTGGGCCGCTGCGAATGGGCCTGAGCCGGGGCGGCGCGGCGGCGTCGGAGCCGAGCCAGGCGAGGTGCCCCCGAGGCGGTGATCGACGGTCGTCTGCGCGCTGGCCTGCATGTACCTGATGGTCAACCTGTCGGTGGAGACCTGGCTGCGGTTCGGCGCCTGGATGCTGCTCGGGTCGCTGATCCACCTCGGCTACGGCTACCGCCGCAACCGGCTCGGGGGCCGCGACGCCGCCGCTCCCGAACCCCGCCAGCCGTCTCCCACCGGCCGACCTTCCCGCGATCCACCACCTGATCGACGGGTGGTCAGTCGAAGAAGCGGGCCAGGTG